>JBDTOF010000291.1:0-4108 GCA_039933375.1 Chloroflexota bacterium | reverse complement strand
CCGGGCCGTCGAGAGCATGTCGTGGGAGCGCGACGCCGAGGCCTACCTCGCCCTGCTCGAAGGGTTCGCCCGGGACGGACGATAGGTTGCGGTACGATACGCGCCCCGTCCGCGCGCCGGAAGTCGGTCGCGCCATCACCAACCTGCAGGGAATTAGCTCCGTATGACGCTCCGAGCCAAGCCCGTCGTCAAGGGTCCCGGCCGATCCGGCTGGAACTCCGAAGACCGCAAGACCTTCCTGACCAACCTGGGATTCGTGCTGGCGATCGTCGTCTCGATCCTGCTCCTGATCGGCTATGCCGGAATCTCCTGGTACAACGATCACCTCGGAGCGGCGGCAACCGTCGACGGCGCGACCATCAGTCGAGACGATCTCCGCCAGCGGACCGCGATCGAGGACTTCCGGATCAAGTACACGGAATCCCGAATCCGGACGCTCCAGGCGGCCGGTCGGCTGTCCGAAGCGGCGGCCACGAGCCAGCTCCAGTTCCTGGCGCAGCGTTCACAGAACGTTGCGGGCGTCGCCCTCGAGCGGCTGATCGACAGCTCAATTCAGGCGAAGTTCGCCGCCGAGGCTGGGATCGCCGTCAGCGACGCCGAGGTCGATGCGCAGGTGATCACCGAGGCCACGATCGTCGAGCAGCGACATATCTTCACCATCGAGATCACGCCCGCAAAGGACCCGGCAACGGGCAAGCCGGGAAATGCGGAAACGGCGGCTGCCAAGGCAGTCGCAGAGGCCGCGCTCGCGAAGATCAGGGCCGGTTCGTCCTGGGATGACGTCGCGAAAACAACCTCGGATGCCATTTCGGCCGCACAGAGCGGGGACCTGGGATGGCTGCCTGAGGAGAGTGGCTACGACAAGCCCTTCATGTCAGCCGTCTTCGCGGCCGCCGTGGACAAGCCCACCGACGTGATCGAGGGCGCAGATGGGGTATTCCGGATCGGGCGGGTCTCCGAGGTGGCGTCCGCAACCGTCGACCAGACCTACTCAGTCCGTCTCGACGATGCCGGAATCAAGCCGGAGGCCTATCGCGAGGTGGTCCGTGCCGACCTGGTTCGAACCGCGCTCAGCGACAAGATCGTGGCCGATCTGTCCAAGCCTTCCCTCCAGCGACACGTGGCCCAGATCTACATGGCGTCCGCGGCCCCGCAGCCGGAAGGCGTCAAGGTTCGCCACATCCTGATCTCCCCGAAGCACGATCCGGCTGGTGCAGCGGCGCTGGCCGCGGACGATCCAGCGTGGACGACCGCGAAGGAGTCGGCGCAGGCGCTGTACGCGCAGCTCCTCAAGGATCCAACCCAGTTCGACGAGCTGGCCCGCACGAAGTCAGACGAGCAGTCGGCGATCAGCTCGGGTGGAAAGCTCCCGTACTACGACCGGTCGAGCCAGATCGATACCGCCTTCGGCGTCGCGATCTTCGCACCCGGTTTGAAGCCTGGGCAGCTCATCGCTCCGTTCAAGAGCGCCTTCGGGTGGCATGTCGTCCAGTACATGCGCCCGTATGGCAAGGGTGAGGCCGATTGGATGGCCACCGTTCGCACGCAGCTCGTCGGAGGAGCCGACTTCGCCCAGGTTGCGCGTGACCAGGGCGAGGGCGCAGAAGCGGCGTTCGGCGGCGATATCAGCTGGGTTGCAAAGGGTCAGCTGAGCGATGCAAAGGAGGGTCCGATCTTCGCCACCGCGGTTGACGGCCTGAGCGATGTCGTCTCGATCCCGAGCGACGGCGTCTACCTCTGGAAGATCCTCGGCGAGGAGATGCGGACGCCCACCAAGGACCAGATTGCGACCTTCGAAAGCGACGGGTTCAACAACTGGTACGCCGCGAAGAAGGCTGCCGTCACGATCACCCGCGACGTCGTCACGACGGGCGCGACGCAGTAGGGCCGGGTGCTCGACGGTCTCGTCGCCGAGGCACGCCAGCGCTGGGCCCTGGACCTGTTTGATGGGCTGCAGGTCGTGGTCGCCGAGGCCATCGTTGCCACACCGCTTGAGCCATCACGTCCGGTCCTGATCGTGCCCGCAGCCCTCGTCGACGTCGCCAACAGGGACGTCGTGGAGGCGCTTCCCGGCCGGCATCGATCGGATATCGCTGATCCGCTCTCGGTCCTGCGGCGCCTGTATCCGCTCGATCACCCCGTGGGGGTGCTGGGCGGCCAGGAGTCAACCCTGGCGCTCCTCGTTTCCGCCGACCTCGATCGTCCGCTCTATCTCGCGCCGGTGAGTCCCGAACTCGCCGTTGCCGGACCATGGGCCATGCCTTTCATCAGCGATCGGCTGCGTCGGCCCGATGGCTGTCCGTGGGACCTGGAGCAGACGCATCAGACCCTCCGGAGTCACCTGCTCGAAGAGGCCTACGAGGTCTTCGATGCGCTTGAGGATGGCGCGACGCCGGCCCTGGCCGAAGAGCTGGGCGATCTCCTGCTCCAGGTCGTCCTGCATGCCCAGCTGGCCGCGGAAGCCGGGGTGTTCGATCTCGCCGACGTCCAGGCGTCGATCGCGACCAAGATCGTCCGCCGCCATCCGCATGTCTTCGGTGATGCCACCGCGGCAACCGCCGCGGATGTCAATCGACAGTGGGAACGGATCAAGGAATCCGAACGGGCCGAGGAGGGCGGCGAGGGAACGCCGAAGGGCGCGCTTGACGGCATCAGCCGCTCGCTGCCGGCGCTGGCAGCCAGCCAGGAGATGCAGGAGCGAGCGGCGGCCATCGGCTATGACTGGCCGACGATCGAGGGCGTCCTGGACAAGATCACCGAGGAGCTGGCCGAGCTGGCCCGTGCGCCCGATGCCGCCAACCGGCGCGAAGAGTTCGGCGACCTGCTCTTCGTGGCCGTGAATGTCGGACGGAAGCTGGGAATCGAGACCGAGGCCGCGCTCCGGGCCGCGAATGACAAGTTCCGGAGTCGATTCGGCCGCGTTGAGCGTATGGTCGGGGAGCGCGGCGTCGCCATCCGGGACCTGGATTTCGAAGCGCTGGATGAACTATGGGATGCCGCAAAGGCTGAGGAGCGATCACGATGAGCATCGGGAATCCACCACCCGCCACGAGGTCGGACGGGCGCGGGCCGGCCGATCTCCGGCCGATGACCTTCACGCTCAACGTCCAGAAGTGGGCCGAGGGGTCGTGCCGGATCCGGGTCGGCGACACGGAGGTCCTGTGCGCGGCGACGATCGCGGACCGGGTGCCGCCGCATCTCCGTGGCAAGGGCACCGGCTGGGTGACCGCGGAGTACTCGATGTTGCCCAGAGCAACCTCGGAGCGCACGGATCGCGAGAGCGTCAAGGGACGGATCGGCGGACGGACGCACGAGATCCAGCGACTGATCGGTCGCTCGTTGCGTGGCGTCGTCGACCTGACCAAGCTCGGGGAGCGGACCATCACGGTTGACTGCGACGTCCTCCAGGCGGATGGCGGAACCCGTTGCGCCTCGATCACGGGCGGCTACGTTGCCCTGGCGGCGGCGCTCATGACCTACGGCATGGAACGCTTGATTGTCGGCAAGGTCGCCGGGGTGTCGGTCGGGGTGGTCGGGGGAGCGGCGCTCCTGGACCTCGACTACGGCGAGGATTCGAAGGCCGAGGTGGACTTCAACGTCGTCGGGACCGATGCCGGCACGTATGTCGAGCTCCAGGGGACCGCGGAGGGCAAGCCGTTCGACCGCCCGCGCGTCGATGCGCTGCTGGACCTCGCCAACATCGGGTTGACCCGGCTGTTCGAGGCCCAGGGCACCGCGCTCGCCGGCGTCCGCCGGTAATCCGCGCCATGTCCGAAGCGGACGAGGCGGGCGACGCGGATCAGCCCGCGCGACTCGTCGTTGCCACGCGATCGGCCCACAAGCTCCGCGAGTTGGCGGACCTGCTCGGCCTCGCGCCCGGCGTGCTGGTCTCCCTCGACGATTTGGGCGTCGCGGGAGAGCCGGTCGAGGACGGTCGCACATTCGAGGCCAATGCACGGATCAAGGCGCGCTTCGCGGCCGAACTGACGGGACTGCCTTCGCTGGCGGATGACTCCGGGATCGAGGTCGACGCACTCGGCGGCGCGCCCGGCGTCTGGACCCGGCGATACGCGGGGCCTGACGCCACGGACCAGGACAACAACGCCAA
>JBDTOF010000290.1:0-2354 GCA_039933375.1 Chloroflexota bacterium | reverse complement strand
GAGGGCTATCGCAAGGCGATGCGCGCGATGGAGTTGGCCGAGCGGTTCGGTCTCCCGATCGTGACGTTCGTCGACGTGCCTGGCGCCCATCCCGGACCCGAATCGGAGGAGCGCGGGATCGCCGAGGCAATTGCCCGCTCGATCGGATTGATGACCCGGCTGCGGACCCCCATCCTCGCGATCATCACCGGCGAGGGCGGCTCCGGTGGGGCCATCGCCATCGCCGTCGGCGACACCGTCATCGCCCTCGAGAACGCGGTCTATTCCGTGATCAGCCCCGAGGGCTGTGCGGCCATCCTGTGGCGGTCGGCAGACGAGGCGGCCACCGCGGCACTGGCGATGAAGATGTCCGCCGCCGATCAGCTGGAGCTGGGCGTCGTGGACCAGGTTGTTTCGGAACCCCGTGACGGTGCCCACACCGACCATCCGGAGACAGCCCGCCGGCTCCGGACCGTCATCGTCCAGGAGCTGGACCGACTCACGGCCCTCGATCCGGATGAGCTCCTCGAGGCTCGTTATCGGCGCTATCGGGCCTTCGGCGCCTACACTGAAACCGCTGCGCCGCCGGTTGTGCTGCCGCCCAACAAGGGGCTCGCGGATCGGCTGCGTGACCTGCTGGATCCGACCCGCTGGGTGATCGGCACCGGGACGACCGGCTCGTCACGTCAGGACGAGTCCCGCCAACGGGAGGAGGAGTGAGCGTGCCCCAGGACCGCGTTCCGGATCGCGTCGCCGATCAGCAGGGGATCGAGCGGCTGATGGACTCGCTCGTGCCCGCACTCGTCGCCAAGCTTGCGACGCTCAATGTCGGCGAGCTCGAGGTCCACGAGGGCGACTGGCGAGTCCGCCTCCGCCGTCCCGCCGGGGCCGGCCTGCAATTCGGACGCCGCGCCGCGGATCGAGCGAGCATGCACTCGGCCCCCGGCCACGACAACGTTGGTGCCCCGGCACCCGGCCAGACCTCCGCCTCGGGAACCGGGTCCCCGCGCCCCGCGCCCGTCGCGGGCGGCTCGCCGACTCCGTCGTCCAACGGCAGCCATCCGCCGCTGGCCGCGGTCGGTCCCGGTCGGTCTACCGATCAGCCGATCACCGGCGGTGCCACCGCACCCGGACCGATCGCCACCTCGCCGGCCGTCGGCGTCTTCCAGCCGGGCTCCAAGGCGGTCGGCGGGACCCGAGTGAAGATGGGCGAGCGACTCGGCACGGTGGACATGCTCGGCATTCCACAGGACATTCTGGCGCCGGCTGACGGCATCGTGATCTCGGTCCTGGCCGAGGCGGGGACGGCCGTCGAATACGGCCAGCCGCTGATCCAGATCGAACCGGCGGTCGTGGCAGAGGCCCGCTGACGATGTTCACCAAGATCCTGATCGCCAATCGCGGCGAGATTGCGGTACGCATCCTCCGGGCGTGTCGGACCCTCGGGGTCGAGGCCGTGGTCGCATACAGCGAGGCCGACCGGGACACGCTGGCAGTCCAGCTCGCCGACGAGGCAATCTGCATCGGGCCCGCGGACGCGAAGCGCTCCTACCTCTCCGTACCCTCTGTCATTTCTGCTGCGGTCGTCACGGGCTGTGACGCGATCCACCCCGGATATGGCTTCCTGTCCGAGGACGAAACGTTCGCTGAGGTCGTCCGGGCCCATGACCTGACCTTCATCGGCCCGCCGCCCGAGGTGCTGGATCGATTTGCCAGCAAGGAGGGCACCCGCCGCCTGTTCGGCGGATTTGGCCTGCCGACCATTCCCGGCTCCATTGGGATGCTCCGTGACGACGAGCACGCGCTCGACGAAGCGGAGCGGATCGGCTACCCGGTGCTCATCAAGCCATCAGCCGGCGGTGGCGGCAAGGGCATGCGCATGATCCGCACGCCTCGCGAGCTCGAATCGTCGATCAAGGTCTGCCGATCCGAGGCGAAGTCGGCCTTCGGCGATGACTCGCTCTACCTCGAGAAGTGGATGGATGACACGCGCCACGTCGAAGTCCAGGTGGCGGTGGACCGCTATGGCCACGGCGTCCACTTTGGCGAGCGTGACTGCTCGACCCAGCGCCGGCACCAGAAGATCATCGAGGAGTCGCCGACGCTCGCCATGTCGCCAGCTGCTCGCCTTGAACTGGCCGAGCGGGCCGTCCACGCGGTCGTGGCCGCTGGCTACGAGAACGTCGGCACCCTCGAGTTCCTGGTCGATCAGGCTGGCAATCCGTTCTTCATCGAGATCAACTGCCGGATCCAGGTCGAGCATCCGGTGACCGAGATGCTGACCGGGATCGACATGGTGGCAATGCAGATCCGGATCGCGGCCGGAGAGCCGCTCGGGCTGACCCAATCCCAGGTCCAGT
Source organism: Chloroflexota bacterium (assembly GCA_039933375.1). Classification (GTDB taxonomy): domain Bacteria; phylum Chloroflexota; class Limnocylindria; order Limnocylindrales; family CSP1-4; genus UBA5189. The sequence continues at coordinate 15 of JBDTOF010000290.1, read as the reverse complement.
TCCGTGGCCATGCCA
>JBDTOF010000289.1:0-3754 GCA_039933375.1 Chloroflexota bacterium | reverse complement strand
GGAGCGTCAGCCCGCGAGTTCGATCTCAGCCAGGATCGGTTCAATGGACAGCGGCTGGCCGAGAAACGCGAGGAGAAGGTCCCGCGGCGCCTTCGCCCCACCATGCACGAGCAGGTTCCGGGACACGAAGGCATACCAGCCTGGGTCACCGCCCGCCCAGTCGCCGCGCAATTCGCGAATCCGGGCACGCACGGCAGAAACCATGATCGCCCCGAGCGCGTAGTTGGCCAGGTAGCCGGGTCCGTCGATGAGCTGGCCGCGCCCGGCCCACCAGGACCATTCGGGGTGCCCCCGGATCCCGAGATCGCGCTCGACGATTTCTGCCCAGGCCTCGTTCGGAGATCGGTCCGGATGACGATGCACCTCGATCTCGAAGAGGGTCCAGGCCACATCGAGCATCACGCCCCCGAAGCGGGCGATCGCCGAATCGCGCACTGACACCTCCACCCCGAGGTGCTCCTGCAGGAAGGCTGGCTCATGCACGGTCCAGCCGACGACGTCCGCCACGGCCTCGACGAAGGCGGTTTGGTCGGGTGGCCAGGCGAACAGGGCTGGCCGGGTCCGGATGGCCGCGTAGTGCAGGGCGTGGCCGCTCTCGTGGAGCAGCTCCTCGAGGTTCCCGATGCCACCCTCGGCGTAGGTGGCAAACACCCACGGCCGGGCCGGTACCCATGCCTCGCCATGCCGGCTGGCCGCATCCTCGGTCACGGTGAACGCGGTCGGGATCAGCGGCCGGCCCGGCCGAGAGAAGATGTCGTACCCGATCCGCAGGCGGTCCGGATCTGCGCCGATGGACCGCAGGTATGCGTCGTTGATGGATCTGAGCCGCGTGATGGGGATCTCCGCGTCGAGTCGACGCGCCAGGCCACCGACGACGAAGCGGTAGTCCCATGGTTCGACGAGCGCCGACCCGAGGGCCAGCGTCCGGTAGGTGCCGAGGAGCCGTCGGAGCATGGGTTCCACCGCGTCCGGGTCCAGCCCGAGTGCCGCAGCATTTGCCGCGATCGGCGAGCCCTCACGCTGCCACGTCGCTGCAGACTCAGCCACGAGCCGGCGGTACGGGCTGGTGGGGCCGTCGTCCGCGTTGAGGCGGCGCCACGCGCCATCCATCGCAAGGAACATCCGGTGCCGGACTGCTGGGTCCAGTTCGCGTGCAAGTCGGCCCGAAATCGTCAGGCGGTCCAGCCGCTCGTCGCCCATTTCGACCGTCGCCATCCCCGTGCCCCAGCCCTCGAAGGTGGACCGCCGAAGCGACTGCATCGAGGTCGACCCGGCGGCATCTCCGGAGACCGCTGCCGTGGCCTCGTTGGCAAGGTGGATGCCGTCGAGCGGCTCTGCCCAGGCATCGAACTCTGGCAGGCTCGCCGTGAGGTTATCGAAGGCCGCCCGGTCGTCTGGGCCGAGGTCCGACCAGTCATTGGCGCCGAGGGTTCGAGCCACGGAACGCCGTGCCGCGACCAGGCGCTCCTCGAGCGCGGTGTCATCGTCTTCGCTGACTCCCCGGTGATGGCCGACCATCCAGGCGCCCCAGGCTTCGAGGAACGCGGTGTAGACGTCCTCGAGCTGAGCGAAGTGCGGATCCTCGGTGAACTGCATCGGCACATCGTAGCCAGCGAACCGGCGCACCAATCCCAAGGGGGTGCCACACTCCGCCGATGCACCTCCACTTTCTCGGGGCGGCGGCCACGGTGACGGGCTCGCGGTTCCATCTGACCACCGAGCGAGCGAGCATCCTGATCGACTGCGGGATGTTCCAGGGATCACCAGACGAGCAGATCCGGAACCGGATTCCGCTCGGCTTCGATCCCTCGAAACTCGACGCGATCCTGGTGACCCACGCCCACCTCGACCACTGTGGATTGCTCCCCCTGGCAGTCAAGATGGGCTTCAAGGGACCAATCCATCTCACGCCCCCAACGGCCGAACTCGCCGAGCTCGTCCTGCTGGACAGCGGTCGGCTCCAGGAGGAGTTCGCCAAGCGCGGCACTCGCTGGGAGTCACGCCACCCGGATGAGGCGATCAAGGAGGATCGGGCTCAGGCTCGGCAGTACGTCGACGCCGTGAACCTCGCAGCGGAAAACGACGTCACGGGCGGCCACAGCGCTGACGGTGAAGGCCTCGATGCCCCGTCCACGCCCTCCACCCGCGCGCTGCGCTTCGCGACCGGCTCGGTCCACACGGGCGAGCACGTCGAAACCACGATCGAGCCCGCCAACGGAGTGGGAAATGACTCCGCGGCAAGTGCGGCCGACGTCCCACCGAGCGCGGCCGACGTCCCGCCGGGCAACCCGGAGTTGATGATCGACCTCGACGCCCCGCTCTACGACGAGCACGACGCGGCCGCTGTCCTCCCGCTGTTCCAGGAAGTCGGCTACGACGACGAGATCGAGGTCGCCCCCGGGATCCACGCAACGTTCCTCGATGCGGGCCACATTCTCGGCTCGGCGATCATCCGGCTGCGAGTCCAGGACAAGCCCGGCGATGAGGAGCGGATCCTCGTCTTCTCGGGCGATCTGGGGCGGACTGAGGCCCCGATCCTGAAGGATCCCTCGGTCCTGACCCGGGCCGACTACGTCTGTGTCGAGTCCACCTATGGCGGCCGCGAGCACGAGCCGACGGCGGAGGCGCTGAAGATCCTGGCCGAGGCCGTCCGCGAGGTGGAGAAGAGCGCGGGCGTGTTGCTCATTCCATCGTTTGCGATCGGTCGAACCCAGGAGATCGTCTGGCAACTGGACCGTCTGATCGAGTCCGGGGAGATCCCCCAGCTGCCCCTCTATCTCGATTCGCCCATGGCCTCAAAGGCCTCCGATGTCTACCGACGCCACACCGAGGTGTACGACGAGGCGACGGCGGAGCTGTTCCGGTCGGGCGATTCTCCGATCGACTACCCGGGCCAGATCGTGACCAATCGGTTCGAGGACTCCAAGGCCATTGCCAAGGCGCCGCGGCCGTACATGATCGTGGCCTCCAACGGCATGCTGACCGGTGGCCGCGTCGTCGGGCACCTTCGCGAGCTGATCGATGACCCGACCGCGACCCTCCTGTTCGTGGGGTACCAGGGCCGGAATACGCTCGGGAGCCATCTCCAGGCCGGGGCGAAGACGGTCAAGCTGGATGGCCAGGTTCGCCAGGTGCGCTGTCGAATCCGGTCCATCAATGGCTTCTCGGCGCATGCCGATGAGCCGGGCCTGCTCGCCTGGGTCGGTCGGTTTGGCGATGGGCTCAAGAAGGGCGAGCCGGGATTTCCGCGCCAGATCTTCCTGGTCCACGGTGACCCGGAAGCCCAGCAGGCATTGGCTCCCAAGGTCACGGCCCTCGGGTTCGATGTCCACGTTCCGATCTGGCACGAGCGCTACGAACTCGCCTGACAACGGGCCGCGCGGTAGCCGCTGGTGGACCGATCCCGGTACACTCAGCGCCTGATGAAGCTCCTTGTCGCGTTCGTTCAGGAAGTCGACGCGGTCGCCGTGTCCGAGGATCTGCGGAGTAGCGGGCATCGTTTCACCCGGATCCCCTCCGTTGGCGGGTACCTCGAGGAGGCGAACTCGACCTTCGTCCTGGCCGTCGCCGAGGATCACCTCGACGACGTCCTCGCGTCGTTCGAGCGCAGTTCACAGGCCCGCGAGGTTGAAATGCCGCTGAGTCTCCGCGACCGCCTCGAGGACTGGCGAGCCGCCACCGTCCGCCACGGGGGCGCGACGATCCTGATCACGGATCTGGAGCGAATCCACCAGACCTGATCAGCCGCGGCTGC
>JBDTOF010000288.1:0-2574 GCA_039933375.1 Chloroflexota bacterium | reverse complement strand
GTTCGGGTCATCGCCGAACTCGAGCTTGCAGCCTCGGCCGCAGAAGTAGTAGGTCGTGCCGGCGTGTTCGGTCATCAGGTCGCGCTCGACCGCTGAGTCGATCTGCACCGTCATGCCGCAGACCGGATCGAGGGCGGCGCCAACCCCGGGTGCCTCGCCGGAATGCTTGTTCCCGGCCATGGAAAGGTGCTTGTCCATCTCGATCTACCTCCATTGCGCCTGGCCGGTGGACGGTTCCAGGTCGGGCTCTTCCGATACTCCATGGGAGTATAGCACCGGGTGCCTGACCCGCGACCTTTCGGATGCTGTGGGACCATCCGTCCCGTGAACCCCATTGACCTCATGGCCATCGGCCTGCTGGTGCTCGCGGTCGTGCTCGGGATGCGCTCCGGCGCGCTCCCGCAACTCGGGGGCCTGCTGGGTGCCGCCGTCGGCGTGCTCGCAGCTCTGAAGCTGATCCCGTTCGCCATTCCGTACCTCGACAACACGGAGGCGCTGATCAGGGTGGGGGTCGTCCTGGCGGTCCTGCTCGGCTGCATCGGCCTTGGCGAGATGCTCGGCGCACGTGCCGGCCGAATGGTGTCAGGACGCCTGGGAAACGGGTGGCTTGGGATGCTGGATCGGCTGACCGGAGCCATCGTCGGGGCGGGCCAGGCCGTCCTCATGATCTGGCTGCTCGGCGGCATCCTGGCAACGGGGCTCGTCCCGTCGCTCCGCGTCGACGCCCAGAGATCCGTCGCGATCCGGGGGATCGACGTCTTCCTGCCGGCGCCCGAGGAGCTGATCATCGGGATCAGTACGGTGCTCGACCAATCGGGTCTCCCGGATGTCTTCCTGGGCCTCGAGCGCCTGCCGGCCGACCCGGTTGCGCTGCCATCTGACTCGCTCGTCCAGCGCCTCGGGCAGCACGCGCTGGCTTCGGTCCCGCGGATCGAGGCGGAGGCATGCACCTACCGGTCCACCGGAAGTGGAGTGGTCGTCCGGGCTGAGTACGTCGTAACGAACGCCCACGTCGTGGCTGGCGCACGTTCCATCCGTGTGGTGACCTCCGCCGGTGCCCTCAAAGCCACGCTCGTCTTCTTCGATCCACGGCAGGACATCGCCGTCCTCAAGGTGCCAGGCCTCCGCGCGGGATCGCTGTTCTTCGCAAGCAAGGAACCAGAACGCGGCGTGACCGGAGCCACGATCGGCTACCCAAACGGGGGTAGGTCGGTCATCGAGCCGGCGGCCGTGGCCGCCACCTATTCGGCTGAAGGGCTCGACATCTACGGTACGGAGCGCGTCGCCAGGGAGGTCATCGAGTTGCATGCGCTCGTGCAACCGGGCGACAGCGGCGGCCCCCTGGTCCTGGCCGATGGCACGGTGGGAGGCCTGATCTTCGCCCAGTCGCGGACCGACCCTGCCGTGGGCTATGCCCTGTCGCCGACCGTCGTCGCAGCAGCGATCACCCCTGCGCTCAGCACAAGCACCGCGGTCCCCGCGGGGCCCTGCCTCCACTGACCGGGTACCATCCCGGGGTGATCCACCCGACACCGACATCCGCGGTTGCCGCTGCGCTCGACGCCCTGTCTGAGGAGTTCTGGGAGGCGTATCTCGAGGCCCATCCCGGGTTCGCGACGGTCCTGGGAGATCGCCGCTTCGACGATCGACTGGACGATCTCTCCCGTGCGGCGCAGTCCGCCTGGTCAGCCTTCCTTGAACAGACGATCGAGCGCGCGACGGCCCTCGACCAGGAACAGCTGGACGACCGCGCTCAGATCACCCGGCTGGCCCTCATCGGGGAGGCCAGGGGCCAGCTCGAGGCCCTGGCTACGGGAGTCGACGACTGGTCGGTGAACCCGATCGACGGACTCCAGACCTGGATCGTGGACCTGGTCGAGTACCAGCCGATCCGGACGCCCACTGAGGGCGGGCGCCTCGTCACGCGTGTCCGGGGCGTCAATCGCCTCGTTGATCAGCTGGTCGAGCGGCTCCGTGACGGACTCGCGCGTGGCTGCGTGGCCAGCGTCGTCCCGCTCGAGGCAGTCCTGGACGAGGTGCGCCTGCTCGCAGCGACACCAGCGACCAGCTGGCGTCTGGCGACTCCCGCCAAGGAACCACACGCGGACTGGAATGCCGTCGACCTCGCGACATTCCGCGCGGACCTCATCAATACGATCGAGACCGTGGTCATACCCGCGTTCGACCGCTACGCGAACGTCCTCGAGCAGGAGATCCTGCCGGTGGCGCGGCCATCGGACCAGCCGGGGCTGGTCCACGTCCCGGATGGGGCGGCCGCGTACCGTGCGCTGGCCCGATTCCATACGTCGCTGGATCTCGATCCGCGAGCCATCCACGAGATCGGAATGGTCGAAATCGAACGCCTGGACCTGGCCATCGCGGACCTGGGCGCGGAGGTCCTCGGCGTCCACGGACTGGAGGCGACGCTCCACGCGCTGCGGCACGATCCGACCCTCCGCTTTGAGACCGCGGAGGAGGTCCTGGAGAAGGCTCAGCGAACCCTGGAACGGGCCCAGGCCGCCATCCCGATGTGGTTCGGCCGCCTTCCGCACGCCCCTTGCGAGGTCGTGCCGA
>JBDTOF010000287.1:0-2760 GCA_039933375.1 Chloroflexota bacterium | reverse complement strand
GCCGATTCGCCAGAGCCGATCGTGTGCGAGGCCCCGTGCCTCGGCTACTCGTTCAATCGCCATCAGGAAGTAACCAAGATGATCGCGACCGCGCTCCCGGTCACCTTCTGGCTGGCGATCGGGGCGTTCCTTCTGTGGATCACGGTCGGCATATCCGTCGGCATCTTCGCCGCGCTCAATCAGGGTCGATGGCCGGATCGGCTCGTGATGGGGATCTCGCTGGTCGGCTATTCGATGCCGTCGTTCTTCATCGGACTCATGCTCGTCTTCTTCGTGATCCTCAAACTTGGCTGGCTACCGTTCCCGAACTACGTGTCGCCGTTCGTGAACCCGTTCCAGTTCCTGCAGACGATGATCCTGCCGTGGATCGTTCTCGCAACCCTGTATGCGGCCTACTACATGCGGCTGACGCGCAACCAGGTGCTCGAGGTCCTGAGCGATGATTACGTGCGGACCGCGCGCGCCAAGGGACTTCCCGAGCGCGTCGTGGTCGTCAAGCACGCCCTTCGGGCTGGATTGACCCCGATCGTCACATCGGCCGGACTCGACCTGGCGGGCCTGCTCGGCGGCGCGATCATCTCCGAGAACATCTTCAGCCTCCCGGGACTCGGCGCGCTGGCGATCAACTCGGTCCTCGATTCGGACCTTCCGCTGATTACCGGGATCACGCTCCTGACGGCGACCTTCATCATCGTCGCGAACCTGATCGTGGATCTCCTGTATGCGGTCGTTGATCCGCGAGTGAGGGTCGGCTGATGCAAGTCGAGGCAGGAGCGGAGCGGCCGTTCCTCTCCGTAACCAACCTCTCCGTCGCATTTCCGACGGAGGATGGGTTGGTCCGCGCGGTCGACGGTGTCACGCTCTCGATCGAGCGTGGTCAGACGCTGGCGATCGTCGGCGAATCGGGCTCCGGAAAGAGCGTCACAGCCCAGGCGATCATGGGCCTGATCAACCGGAAGACCGCCAAGGTTTCCGGCGAGATCTGGCTCGATGGCCAGGAACTCATCGGCCTCTCGGATAGCGAGGTCCAGGCGCTTCGAGGTTCGGAGATCGCAATGATCTTCCAGGACCCGATGTCGAGCCTCCACCCGTTCTACCGGGTCGGCGACCAGATCGTCGAGGCGATCAAGGCCCATCGAAAGGTCGGGACCAAAGTGGCCCGGCGTGAGACCCTCGATATGCTTCGCCGCGTCGGCATCCCCGCGGTCGAGCGGCGCATCGACGACTATCCACACCAGCTGTCGGGCGGGATGCGCCAGCGCGTCATGATCGCGATGGCCCTCATCAACTCGCCGGCCCTCCTGATCGCCGACGAGCCGACCACCGCCCTCGACGTGACCGTTCAGGCGCAGATCCTCGAGCTCATCTCGAGTCTGCAAACCGAATTCGGCACCACCGTCGTGATGATCACCCATGACCTGGGGATCGTCGCTGATGTTGCCGACGAGGTCGCGGTCATGTATGGCGGCCGTCTGGTCGAGGTGGCCGCCACGGGCGTGCTGTACGACCGACCGGAGATGCCGTACACCCTCGGGCTGCTGTCCTCGATCCCGCGTATGGATCGGGAGCTGCCGGATCGCCTCGAGGCGATCCGAGGGAACCCACCATCGCCGATCAGGTTGCCGGCGGGTTGCGTGTTCCAGCCGCGCTGCAACTACTCGGACCGTGTGACGAGCGGCGCCTGCCTGGATGTCAGGCCGGAGCTACTGCCAACCACGCCCGAGCATCTGGTCCGCTGTCATCTGCCGACCGAGGAGCGCCAGCAGATCACAAAGGGCGTGTTCCAAATCCTGGCCGGAGGCTCCTAGGCATGTCCGAACCGAACGAGATCCTCCGCGTCACCGATCTCAAGACGTACTTTCCTGTTCGTTCGAAGGGACTATTGCCGCGAACAATCGCCCAGGTCAAGGCCGTGGACGGCGTCAGCCTGACCCTCAGCACCGGCGAGACGCTCGGGCTGGTGGGTGAGAGCGGCTCGGGCAAGACGACCACCGCCCGGTCGATCCTGATGCTCGTCCGCCCAACCGGTGGATCGATCAAGCTCGACGGCGATGAGATCACGAAGCTCTCCGCGAAGCAGCTCGTGCCGCTCCGGCGCAAGGCGCAGATGATCTTCCAGGATCCATACAACGCCCTGAACCCACGCCATACCGTTGGCGGAATCGTCGGCGCGCCATTCAAGGTCCAGGGAGTGGAGCCGCCCGGCGGGGTCAAGGCCACCGTCCAGGAGCTGATGGAGCGGGTCGGACTGAATCCGGAGCACTACAACCGCTATCCGAACGAATTCTCCGGCGGCCAGCGCCAACGGATCGGGATCGCGCGGGCAATCGCCCTGAACCCGAAGCTCATCGTCTGCGATGAGCCGGTCTCGGCCCTGGATGTCTCGATCCAGGCCCAGATCGTCAACCTTCTCAAGGATCTCCAGAAGGAATTCGGGATCGCGTATCTGTTCGTGGCCCATGACCTGTCCGTTGTTCGCCAGATCTCGCATCGCGTCGCGGTGATGTATCTCGGAAAGGTCATGGAGTCGGCGCCGCGCACGACGATCTACACGGCGCCACTGCATCCGTACACGCACTCCCTGCTGTCCGCCGTCCCGATCCCGGATCCCAAGCGCCAGTCGGAGCGTGCACGGATCCGGCTGGTTGGCGATCTCCCGAGCCCGATCGACCCGCCCAGCGGCTGCGTCTTCCGGACGCGCTGCTTCCAGGCCCAGGATCGATGTGCGACCGAGATCCCGCCGCTCGTCGAGTTGGCGCC
>JBDTOF010000286.1:0-4991 GCA_039933375.1 Chloroflexota bacterium | reverse complement strand
GTCGCGAAGATCCCGTAGCTGAGCATGGCCATGCCGACGTGGATCGTCAGCAGGGGCGCATTCTGGAGGGCCGGCACCAGCGGCTCGACCTGCGAGGGCAGCGACGACGCGTACAGCGCGAGCCCGAGCGCGACGCCGATCGGGACGAAGCCGATCGCGCGAATCGGGTATCGACGCGCGAGGACCAGGTAGCCGCCGAGAATCGAGGCGGCGAAGGCGACCGAGAATTCGAACAGGTTTCCCCACGGCCCGCGACCGACCACGATCGCCCGCAGGAGCATCGAACTCGCCATCGAGCCAAAGGCCAGGAGGGCGAGCGCCTGCGCAGCGCCCGACAGGGCGGTCCCAGCGGCGAACGGTGGTGGGCCTGCCTCGACTGCCTCGGAACGTGCATCGACGAAGGAACCGGATGCGACTCCGGCCCACGCTGGCTGTGCGGTCCGTCGGACGATGGCCGCCATCGCCTCGGATGCGCGCCGACCGTTTGCGAGCAGCACGGCATGGCCGACATGGGCGGCAAAGGCCGCGGCCAGGATCAGCGTTCCGATCGTGAAGAGCAGCTGAGAAACAGATTCCATGGGTTCTCCGGGACGCGGGCCATCGAGTGAGACTTCTTCAGCCTATCGCCCGATTGAGAGCGGTTGGCGTCAAATCGCCGCGTCAGGCGGCGGCTGCTCCTCCGGGAGGGGGACCTGCTGGACGGAGCGCGCGGCCACGGTTCTCGATCCGGAGGACGAGCCCGCAGTTACCGCACGTGCTGATGCTGGCGGCTCGACCGGATGAGCATTTCGGGCAGCGAACAAGGAGCGCGCGCCGGCAGACTTCGCAGCGGGTCGCGCCCGACGGAAAGACGAGCTCATCGTTCGGGCAATACGGCTCGCCCACTGGGTAAGTGGCCACGCCGTCTACCAGGCCGACCTTAGCGGGGCCTTCGATGAAGGACATCCGCGCCCTCGGCGCCCGAAGGACATAGATGACCCAGCCGAGCATGAGCAGCGAAACGATCGGGCCAACGACGCCGATCAGGATGAAAACCGGCAGCAGTCCGATGAGCGCACCCCAGTCAGGGGTGACGATCCCGGAGAGCGCTCCGAGGAGTCCGTGCCATGCCTGCTGAAGGGCGTCAATCACGGCGAAATCCTAGCAGTCAGCCGTCATCGCGGTCGGACTGATCCGGAGCTCGGGGCGGACGCCGGTGGCCGATCGTCGTCCCGGCCTTGGGTCCTGGCGCGTTTTGCACGCGCCGCCGCGGGGCAACCGACCGCTGATCCGGTCGCCGACCTGAGTCGCCGGCCGCTCCACGACGTGCTCCGCCGGTTTCCCCGGTTCCTCGCCCGATCCGATTGGCCAGCCAGGCCGTGCCCGCGATCCGGGCTCCTTTCGCCCGGACGAAGTTGCGCAGCTCCCGATCGTCTGTGACGACGAGGATCCCCCAGGTGCCGGCCGGCCCGTCGAGCGCCAGCTGTGCCGCAACGCCCTCATCGATGAGGCGGTCCGCGGTTTCGCGACCCGAGTAGGAGACGCGGAGACCCGTCGCCAGGCGACCAACGACGCCGCCTGTCGGTCGGCCATCGAACACCAGGTCCACGACGACCGACGGAGGGAACACCGCGCGGAGACGGCCGATCACGGCGCCGGGCGGAATGGGCGGCGGTCCACCGGACTGGAGCCCGCGCTCGCTGGATGCCCCACGACCAAGGGCAAAGAGGAGGTTGGTCCCGTCGATGTAGACGCGTTCCACGCCGGCCAGCGGGTCACTGTTGAGGGCCGCGATCATCTCGGCGCCGGATGGCTGGGTTGGCCGTCGAGTCACACTCAGCTCCAGGGCAACAGCGGGCGAATGTGCTCGAGTACGAGCCTGGCAAGGGTTTCCGGCTGTTCCATGCCGACCATGTGCGCGGCGCCGGGGACGGTCATCGTCCGAGCGCCGGGCAGCGCGGACGCAATCCGGACCAGTGTGGCCTGCTGGGAGCTGGCATCGAGGGCACCACCGATGGCGAGGGTGGGCACACTGACGCTCCCAAGGCGGTCGTTGGCAGGCGGATCCAGCGCGATGGGGCGACCGCCGATGTGATCCGCGTCGCAGGTGGGACGGTTCATCTCCAGCATGAGTCGGCGAATCGAGGGATCGACGCGCGTGGTCGGTTGGCCCATGCCGTCGACCCAGAACTGGATTTCGAGTTCGTTCAGGAGATCTCCGTCCCCGGCCGCATCTGCGGCCTCCATGGCTGTGCCCACGGCGATCTCGTCGGCCGTGTCGCCGCCGTCAAAGCCGCCGATCCCGCTCGCCACCAGGACCAGCGCGACGACCCGTTCGGGTGCTTCGAGCGCCAGATCCAGGGCCGTCATGCCACCAATCGAATTGCCTACGAGGGCCGCGCGCCCGACCCCCATGGCATCCATCACGGCAAGGGCGTCACGATACCGCGCGAACTCCACGTCATCTGTCCGGCTCGAGCCGAGACCGCGCATGTCGAACCGGATTACGCGGAGCCCCGCGTCCACGAGTGGTGGGACCATCGCGTCCCAGGCACGCAGGTCGGCGATGCCGGCGTGCAGCAACACGACTGGTGGGCCGTCGCCGTCGACCACGGCGTGGAGTTGCCCACCAGGCACCTGGATCATCAAGTCGAGTCGAGGCATGAACCCATCGTACTCGGCTAGCATCCGGACCCATGCTGCTGCTCGTTGATCTCGACGGCGTCGTCTATCGCGGCACCGACCCGGTGCCCGGTATTGCCGAGTTCCTGTCCTTGCGCGTCGCTGCGGGCGACGAGGTCGTGTATGTCACGAACAACTCGATGCACTACCGCGCCGACTACGTGACCCGCCTCCTGGCGATGGGTGCCCCGGTGACGGCCGACCGCGTCGTCAGCGCACCCCGCGCGACGGCGCTCTACCTTGCTGACCGGACGTCCGAAATCCGGCGGGTCTTGACGATCGGTGCCGCCGGCCTTGACCGCGAACTACGCGATGTCGGTCTCGATGTCGTGAGCGCCGCGCACGTTGCAGAGCGAATGGCGCGAGAGGGGATCGACGGCTGGGCCGCGGCCGGGCATCCCCAGGCGGTGGTGGCCGGGCTCGATCCGCAGCTGACCTACCTGCGCATCGCAGCGGCCGCCGACTGCATCCGCGCCGGCTCCATGTTCATCGCCACGAACCGGGACCCCGTGTACCCGATCGAGCGCGGTCTGCGCCCGGGAGCTGGCAGTGTCGTCGCGGCGATCGAGGTAGCGAGCGGAACCGCCCCGCTCGTCATCGGCAAACCGGAGCCGTTGCTCCTCGAGGCAGCCGCACGAGCCGTGGGGGCGAACCCGCGGCATGCAGTAGTGATCGGCGACGGACTTGGCACGGACATCGCGGCGGCGAATGCGGTCGGGGCGCGGAGCATCCTGATGCTGACGGGGGTGTCGACGCGGGCACAGGCCGATGCGCTCCCGGAAGCCCAGCGACCGACGGCCATTGCCGCCGATGCCGCGGAGTTGGCGACCGCGCTGGCGACGCTCGCTCGCGGCCGCTGAACCTGGGCTAGGGCTGGTTCAGTTCGGGAACACCCGCCGCCCACGCATCGAACGCTCGTCTGATCGGCGCAAGGGTCGTCTCATCCGCGAACGCCACGTCGAGCGCCAGGCGATCGATGGCCCATAGTTCGGGCAGACTCAACCCGATCCGCTCGACGGCGTTCCGGTACTCCTCGGAGAGGGTCAGATCACTTACCGTCAGGTCATCCGTGTTGAGCGTCACGCGAACATCGGCGCGGTGGAGCCTCGCCAGGGGGTGCTCCGCGACCGACGGGACGATCGTCGCCTGAGCATTCGACGTCGGGCAAAGGTCGAGGCAGATGTCTCGATCCCGAAGCTCGGCCATCAGTTCCGGATCGTCCGCCGCCCCTGGGCCGTGCGCGATCCGCTCCGGGTTCATCGCCAGGGCCCGGCGAACCTGGGCGGCGCCTCCCCACTCGCCGGCATGCAGCGTGATCCGCAAGCCGCCGGCCCGCGCGGCATCGAACGCTCGGCGCGCAACCAGCGGATCCGGATATCGCGCTTCCGGCCCGGCGTAGTCCCAGCCGCTGAGCCCACGATCGATGAAACGCGCGGCGGTTTCGGCCAGGACTTCGTTGGCCGCGGGTTCGTGTGACCGAAGAGCGGTGCAGATGAGCCGGACCGTGATTCCCGTGGCCGCCGCGGCCTGCATGGCGCCGACGATGACCGCTTCGATGCCTTCGGCGAGCGGCAGGCCGCCTGCGACGTGGAGCAACGGCCCCCAGCGAATCTCAACGTATCGGACGTTGTCGGCGGCCTTATCCTCGACGAGCTCCGCCGCAATCCGTTCGAGCGCCTCGGCGTCCTGCATCAGCATGATCGGCAGGTCGAACGCGCGCAGGAGATTTGCCTGATCTGGTGACCGGGGCGGTCCCACCAGGGCGTCGCTCATGGTCCGCCAGGTATCCGGCGCGTCGATTCCCCGGGACCGCGCGATCTCGAGTGCCGTGCCGATCCGGAGTGACCCATCGAGATGGAGGTGCAGCTCGGCCTTGGGCATTTGTTCCAGGAGCCTCGCCACCCAGTCCGGCGCGGGTAAGCCCGTCGCAAAGGCACCGCGAACCGTCTCGCGGGTGTCGGTCGTGCCGGACTGACGCTGCATGGACAGATCGTAGCCGGGCCGACCGCTCACAGGGCGAGAGGCGAGCCGCTACGCTCACGGCGTGATCCGCCAGACCACGATCCTGCGTGTTGCTCGCCGGCTGGCCGCCGTTGCGGCGTTCAGTCTTCTGATCGCGGCGATTGCGCTTGGCAGTGCGGGAATCATTGCGATCTGGTCGCACCCACCTGGTACCCCGGCTCGGGCCGAGCTCACCTGGCACGAGGACCAGGCTCTCCGTTTCCAGCTCAACGGCTCACAGGCCAACCTCGAGGCGATCGCTGCCGACACGGACCGGCTTGCCGTGCTCGCGAGAGGCGCGGTCGGAGCCTTGACGGCCGACGACCAGG
>JBDTOF010000285.1:0-2149 GCA_039933375.1 Chloroflexota bacterium | reverse complement strand
CAGGCCGGAGGCGGCGGCGCGGAGGCCCCAATTTGAGATCGAAGCGTCACAACGGTGGACCCCGCCTCGTCCCTCGGCATGGTGGCCCGCATCCAGATTCCGTTGCGCCGTCGCCCGTCAGGGAAGGTTCTGATTGTTCAGTCGTGGCTGGCCGCGAGCCTTCGTCAATACGTCCCCAGCGCTGCTGCGGCTCGGTTCGGACGAGCCGATGAGCGATACCTGGGACCGGAAGTCTGCTGAGGCGTTCACGGAGTCGCTGTTCGCCCGGCACCAGGGCGAGATCTTCGCCTACCTCCTCAGGATGGTCCGCGATCCGGAGCTGGCCGCCGACCTGGAACAGGACGCGTTCGTCAAGGCATACCGGGCCTACGACACCCTCGAGAAGGACGAGAACGCCCGTGCCTGGCTCTACCAGATCGCGCATCGGGTGGCGCTCGATCACATTCGGCGCCAGAAACTCGTCCGCTTTCTGCCGTTCACTGGTGAATCCGCGGGAACGTCACCATCGGCCGAGCGTATCGCGATGGATTCGCGTCTCTCCGGTCCGCTCGAGCGCGCCATGTCCCGCATTCCCGACCGCCAGCGGGCGGCTCTGCTGATGGCCGAGGTCCATGACCTGAGCGGGCAGGAACTTGCCACGGCCCTCGGGGTCAGCCATGTGGCGGCCCGGGCGCTCCTGACCCGCGCGCGCGAATCCCTTCGGCAGGCATTGGCGGCCGAACAGGCCGCCGAGGCCACCTCCGAGGCCGAGCGTGACATCGCGTTTGCGCAACGCGGAGGGCGCGACCGATGACGTTGCCGTTCCGGCGCCGGCACAACGACCAGGAAACGTCGCACGACCGCGCCCGCGCATTGATTGCGGCCGGGTTCACGGAACCGGTGGACCAACGCACCGCGGCCTGGCTGGAGGATCATCTGGCCGGATGTGCCGAGTGTGTCGCCGATCGGGATGCCTGGGCCGCGGATCGAGGACTGTTCGAGGCATTGCGCTCAGCGAATCCCCGGCCGCCCCGCGACCTGTGGGCCCGGACGTCGGTGGCCCTCGAGCGGGAGGCTAGACGTCGAGCTCGTGGTACGAGGCTGGCACGGCCGGCGGGCTTCCCGCGGTCCAGGCGGGTGCCGTTCGGCGCTGCATCGGGCCTGTTGGTCGTTGCCGTGGTCGTCGTCGCCAGCCTGATCTCCTGGAGCGGCATCCCGCTCGGGCCCGCGGGCAGCGACCTCGCCGGCGGGACCCGGGGCCCCGAGCCAACGCCGCTGAATGTGGTCGCGTATGCCCTGGCCTGGGTTCAGACTGGAGCGGACGGCGGCTACGAGTTCCGCCGCGCGAGCGTGGACAGCGTCTGCCAGGATCCACGTGCTGCATGCGCGACGCTGGACGGGGGCACGTCCACCAGACTCGCGCTTGCGAACGCCCCACGGGCCGTGGTCCAATCGCCGACAGGGCGCCAGATCGTGGTCGTGACGGCGTCCGATTCGGGCGGCGGAACGGAGATCCTGGTGGTCAACGTGCCGCCACTGCCAACCGACGGACCGGGTCCGACGCCTGCTCCCACGGAAGGCAGCCAGGCTTCGCCGAGCGAGCTGCCACCAACGGCCCTCCCGACGCCCACCCTCACGGCCACTCCGGTCGCGATCTCGAGCCGATCGCCAACTCCCAGCCCGACGACGACGGCCGGAGCCTCGGAGGCCCCGTCTGCCCGCCCTATGCCGCTAGCAGGCCTCTCGATCATCTCGGGGGTGGTGGTGGTTGGTGACGCCGCCTATTCGCCGGATGGCGAATGGTTGGCGTTCTCGGCCCGCCCGTTGGATGGGTCGACGGGACCAGACCTCTATCTGTGGCGCGCCGGCGATGAGCTCGCGACCGCGGTCACGTCTGATCATCGGACCTTCCTGGCGGGCTGGCTCGGCAATCGCGTGCTTGCCAACCGGATCGAGCCGGCGCCGAAGGATCCCGGGACGGACACCTCGGCCGTGAGCCCGAGCTCCGCGCCGGATGGCACGGCCAGCGCTCGACCGCTGGCTTCCCCAGTGGCTTCTGGGGCAGGTGCTGGGGCCGGATCGCCGGAGCCCAGCCCGCCCGCGGTGCTGGAGGAGCACCCGACGGCCTTCACCCTGGACCCGGAGACTGGCCAGACCGACGTCATCGTCG
>JBDTOF010000284.1:0-1754 GCA_039933375.1 Chloroflexota bacterium | reverse complement strand
ATCGAAGTCGATCGCCAGGGCCGGGTCAACCTGTCCCGCAAGGCCGCGATGCAGCGACACCTGGCCAAGGATCCCGCCTGATCCTGGCCTGCGACCAAAGGCTCCCCGGCCCCGTGTCGGGGAGCCCACTCGTCGCGCGTTGCCCGGTGGCCGGAGCGGGCCTCGGCTCAATCTCGTTCTACCGGGAGCGCGGCAACCCGCTGCTATACTCGCGGGGTGCCCGCCTGATCACGAAACTCCGCGGAGCCATGTCCGGATGAGCCAGCCAACCCTTCTGACCGTCGCGGTCGTCGGTGCCACCGGCGTCGTCGGTCGGACCATGATCGAGGTCCTCGTTGAGCGGGCATTCCCGTTCGGCGAATTGCGCCTGCTCGCCTCTGGCAGATCGGCTGGCCGATCGGTCACCGTGGCGGGTCACTCGCTCGACGTGCGCGAGGCGACGACCGACGCGTTCAGTGGCGTGGATATCGCGCTCTTCAGCGCCGGTGGTGACGTATCCGCCTCCCTGGCGCCTGAGGCGGCGCGGCGCGGCGCCACCGTGATCGACAACTCGTCGGCGTGGCGCATGGATCCCACCGTGCCGCTGGTGGTCAGCCAGGTCAATCCAGATGATCTGGGATGGCACGAGGGGATCATCGCAAACCCGAACTGCTCAACGATGCAACTCGCCCCGGTGCTCATGGCGCTTCGCGACGCAGTCGGACTCGAGCGCGTCGTCGTCGACACCTACCAGTCGGTATCCGGAACCGGCGCCAACGCCATTGCCGAGCTCGACGAACAGATCAGGGACCACGTGGCCGGTAATGCGAAGACCGCTTCGGTCTATCCGCATCCGATTGCCTTCAATGCCCTGCCTGAGATCGATACGTTCCTCTCGAGTGGCTATACGAAGGAGGAATGGAAGGTCGTGACTGAAACCCGGAAGATCCTGCATCTTCCCGAGCTGCGAGTGTCCTGCACGGCGGTTCGCGTTCCGGTGTTCGTCAGTCACTCCGAAGCCATCCACGTCGAGACCAGCAGGCCCGTCGACCCGGCGACCGCGAGAGCCCTGTTCGCCGCCGTGCCAGGGGTGATCGTCCAGGACGACCCCGCAACGCACACCTATCCACTCGCGACAACCGCCGCAGGCCACGACGAGATCTTCGTTGGGCGAGTGCGGCAGGACCCATCCGTACCCGACGGCCGCGGACTCGCGCTGTGGGTCGTGTCCGATAACCTTCGCAAGGGAGCGGCCACGAACGCAGTCGAGCTGGCTGAGCTGCTTGTTGCCCGTGGGTGGGTCGGGGCCGCATCGCGCAGCGGCCGGATCGCACGGGCCGGGGCGTGACGGGCGTCGAACGACGCACCACATTGGCGTCCATCGCCGCCGAGGTCAGCGCCTGTACGCGCTGTCGACTCCATGCCGGACGCACCCGGTCGGTGCCCGGCGAGGGCCATCCTGATACCGAGGTGGTCTTCGTCGGCGAAGCTCCGGGAATGAACGAGGACCGTGCAGGCCGTCCCTTCGTCGGTCGGGCAGGCGATCTGCTTGTTCGGATGCTGGGGACCGTCGGCTGGCGTCGCGAGGACGTTTTCATCACGAACGTCGTCAAGTGTCGTCCGCCCGACAATCGAGATCCTGAGCCCGATGAGATCGAGGCGTGTCGGCAATATCTCGAACGACAGCTGGCCGTGATTGACCCGGCCCTGATCGTGACCCTTGGCCGGCACTCGATGGGTCGCTTCGTTCCGGGCTCCAAGATCAGCCAGGTTCA
>JBDTOF010000283.1:0-4947 GCA_039933375.1 Chloroflexota bacterium | reverse complement strand
GCTTCGAGGGCCAGCGGGTGACGAATGCCGACGACGAGGTGCCGCTGCTGGGGCTCGTCGTGGTTGGCGAGTCGATCGAAGATCGCCACCAGATCTCCGGCCGCGATGTCGCGAGAACCGAGGCCCGCCGAAACCGACAGGATCCGTGGGACCAGGCCGCCTTCCGCGGCGGCGGCATAGAGCGCCGACTGCACCTCGCGGGTCAGGGGGTTTGCTGCTGCCAGCGGATCGTCCGTGCGCTCCACGACCGCAACGGCCCCCGCGGCCTGGAGGACCGCGACCAGCTCGTCCACCGGGAAGGGCCGGAATGCCGTGATGGCCACGCAACCGACCAGACGGCCCGCGGCGCGAAGGTGATCCACGACCGCGATCGCAGTGTCGGCCATGGTGCCCATGGAGACGAGGATCTCCCGAGCATCCTCGGTCCGATACGCGTCGATCGGTCCGTAGATGCGCCCGGTCAATCGCTCCCACTCCGCGTAGGCATCGGCCAGGATCGCCGGGAGACGATCCGTGTAGGCCCGCTGCCCGATGCGGCCCTTCATGTAGCTGTCCTGGTTCTGGACGACGCCCGTCATGAGCGCTTCGGCCGGATCGAACAGGTCACGGATGTGATCCCGCGGATCACCCACGAATTCGCGCAGGAGGTCGTCCTCGGGCAGGAGCGCGTTCTCGAGGGTGTGCGTCGTCAGGAACCCGTCCTGGGCCACCATGAACGGTGTATCCGATGCCTCGGCCGCGCGACGGGCGATGACGGCGAGGTCGGCCGCCTCCTGGGCATTCCGGGCGAACAGCATGCCCCAACCACAGTCGGCCACGGCCATCATGTCGTCGTGCCCGGCGTGAATGTTCAGGGCCTGGCTGGTCAGCGCGCGGGCTCCGACATGGAAGACCGCGGGCAGTCGCTTGCCGCTGATGACGTAGAGGACTTCCTTCATCAGCACGAGGCCCTGACCGGCCGTGAAGTTCGTCACCCGGGCGCCGGCGAGTGCGGCTCCCTCGGCAGCCGACGCGGAGGAGTGCTCCGATTCGGGCTCGATAAAGCGCAGTGGGGTGCCCCACAGGTCCGTTCGGCCATCGGCAACGGCGGCCTGATAGACGGCGGCCATCGTGGTTGACGGGGTGATTGGATACACGCAGGCGACCTCGGCGAGCCGGCTTTCTACGTGGGCGACGGCCTCTGAGCCGTCAACGATCGCCGGGATGCCAGGGAACTGCGGACGCGGGCTGGCGTGAGACGTCATGGCTATAGGGTCGGCCTCCGTGGTCGCCAAGGGGAGGACCGCGTGGCCCGAACCATGGGGGCCGCATGGCCCACGACGCCGGGACGGGCTCGCCGACGCTCCCCTACCATCGCGGCTGAACACCACCATGCCGAGGTACTTGAGTGACGGAATCGAGCGAGGCGCCCCTTGCCACCGGCGACTGGTGGCGGCGCGCCGTCGTGTACCAGATCTACATCCGGAGCTTCGCCGACGCGAACGGCGACGGCATCGGCGATATCGCCGGGATACGGAAGCACCTCCCCTATCTCGCGGATCTCGGCATCGACGCGATCTGGATCACGCCGTGGTACCCGTCGCCAATGGCGGACGGCGGCTACGACGTTGCCGATTACCGCGACATCGAGCCCGTTTTCGGGACGCTCGAGGACGGGGATGAGCTGGTCGCCGACGCTCACGCGGCGGGCATCCGCGTCCTGATCGACCTCGTTCCGAACCACACATCGGACCAGCACGAATGGTTCAAGGAAGCGCTCTCGAGTCCCCGCGGGTCGGCGGCACGGGCGCGCTACCTCTTCGTCGACGGGCGTGGTCAGGGCGGAGAGCAGCCGCCAAACAACTGGCCCAGCCTCTTTGGCGGCCCGGCATGGGTCCGGGTGCCTGGGCCCGCCGCAGAGCAGCCCTCCGAGCCCGATCAGTGGTACCTCCACGTGTTTGCGCCCGAGCAACCGGACCTGAACTGGGACAACCCCGAGGTCCACGCGGAATTTGCGACCACGCTCCGGTTCTGGCTGGACCGTGGCGTCGACGGATTTCGGATCGACGTGGCCCATGCCCTGGTCAAGGCCGAGGGCCTGCCGGATCTGTCAGACGCCCATCTACTCGGGGAGAGGATGGCACCGGGCCAGCATCCACACTGGGATCTCCCCGGGGTTCACGACATCCACCGTGCCTGGCGCCGGATCACGGACAGCTACGGCGATGGACGCGTGCTGATCGGCGAGATCGGGGTGGATGACCAGCAGCGGCTCACCGACTACCTGCGATCGGACGAACTCCACGCCGCGTTCAACTTCCCGTTCATGGGCACGCCCTGGGACGCGCCTGCATACCGGGCGGTGATCGATGACACGCTCGACGCCCACCGTCGCGTGGGTGCGACCCCGACATGGGTGCTCTCGAACCACGATTCAACGCGCCAGGTCACGCGCCTGGGACGAGCGCACTCGGGATTCCGGAACCGGGAGCTCGATGACATCCTGCCGACGGATCTCGAGCTCGGGACACGTCGAGCTCGCGCGGCCATCCTGCTGATGCTGGCGCTACCTGGATGCGCCTACCTGTACCAGGGCGAGGAGCTGGGGCTCTGGGAAGTCGAGGACCTGCCCGAATCCGTCCTGCAGGATCCAATCTGGGAGCGAAGTGGTCACACCATCCGAGGCCGCGACGGATGCCGGGTCCCGTTGCCGTGGGACGGCGACGCGGCGCCATTCGGCTTCAGCCCGGCCGGGTCGCATCCTTGGCTGCCCCAGCCGGCCGCCTGGCGAACCATGACCGCCGCGGCCGAGTCACGGGATAAAGGCTCGATGCTGGCGCTCTACCGGACGGCCCTCAGGCTGCGCCGCGAGACGAGCGACCTCGGCGCGGGCGGGCTCGATTGGCTCCCGAGTCCGTCCGGGACCCTGCTCTTCCGATGCGGGGACGAGTTCCATTGCGCGGTCAACGTGAGCGCCGACTCCATGGCCCTGCCGCCGGCGCGTGAGCAGCTGGTCTCCTCGGTCGCCGATTCGGACGTCCTGCCACGGGACGCCGCTGCGTGGTACCTGGTGCGGACCGACTTAGGTTGATGCCCGCGCTGGAAGAAGGTCCTCGATGGCCTGCCGGATGGCCGCCGTCAAGGCTGGCAGTGCGGCCGTGACGGGGCGCGAGAACCGTTCGCTGTAACCGAACCAGCGGCCCCCAATTCCAACGAAGGCCCCCGAGGGCAGCGACCCTCGCACCACTTCGGCGATGCACAGTGCGTCGCCGATCGTCAGGGCATGGGAGGACCGCGGCGTCAGGCCGTCCGTGCGCTGGCTGAGCTCCTGGAGTGAGAGGGTGACGATCGATCCGGGCTCGACCCCGACGACGGTGTCGATCACCAAACACGCCTCGCCGTCGGAGACGTTGATGAGGTCGGTCACGTCGAGCTGTGGGCACCGGTGAACCGCGATCCGCGAGGCCAGGTCCGACGGGAGGGCGGGAAGGACCTGTGCGATCGCCGCCAGGGCCGCACGGTCGTCGCCACGATCGGCAGCTCCGCAAACCATGATCAGAAGCTCGGGTGCCCGGGCTGTCATGGCGATCGATCCACCCGAAGGTCAAGGAAGTGGGTCGCGCACGAGATGCACGGGTCGTAGGAGCGGATGAGCTGCTCGAGGCGGTGCGTCGCCTCGCCGATGGGCAGATCCAGGATCCGCGGGGCGAACGCCGCCAGATCTGCCTCGATCGCCGCCTGGTTCTGGGACGTGGGCGGCACGATGGTCGCGGCGGCGACCTTCCCGTCTTCACCCACGACATACCGGTGGAACAGGAGTCCGCGTGGTGCTTCCGTCGCCCACGCTGCCACACCACTTCTCGAAGTAACGGGTGTGGCGGGACGCGCCGGCCGCTCATATGCATCCACGATGTCGAGGGCCTCGGCCGTGGCGTGGACCAGTTCGACCGCACGCGCCACGATGCTCCGGTAGGGGTTGGTGCGGATGGATTCGAGCGCTCCACTGCGCGCCAGTGCCTCCCGGGCGATCGGGTGCAACTGGTCCCCGGCCAGGGAGATGCGAGCCGACGGACCCAGCAGGTACGGATACCCATCCTTGGCTCGCGCCTGCAGCGCATTCGACCAAGGAACCTGTACTTCCTGGAATGCCCGCCCCCACTCCGAGAGCGCCAGGTCCACGCCATCCGAGGAAACGATCCGACCATGGTTGAGCGGGTACTCGGTGGGGTGCTTCATCGAAACGAGCCGCGGCACCCGGTCGAATGACGGGGTATCGAGGCCGGCCGTGACTTCGACCGTTGCGAGGGCCAGTTCCAACGCCTCCTCGAGCGACGGCCGAAGGGCCACGAGCTCCGACCGACGGGGCATCCTCGAGAATCCACCGACCTTGACGCTCACGGGATGGATCGGTCGGCCGCCCAGGATCGAGAGCAGCTGATTGCCCGCCTTCTTGAGGCGCAGGCCGCCAGCGACCAGATCCCGATGGTCACGAGCAAGCTCGACGGCACTCGGATATCCGAGGAAGTCCGGCGCATGGAGCAGATACACGTGGAGTGCGTGGCTCTCGATCCACTCCCCGCAGTAGAGCAGTCGACGAAGGGCCGCCACCTGCGGGTGAACCTCGACTTCGAAGAGTGATTCGAAGGCGTGAACCGCGCTCATCTGGTACGCGACCGGACAGATCCCGCAGATCCTCGCCACGATGTCGATGACCTCGTCGGGGGTTCGTCCGACCACGAGTGCCTCGAAATAGCGCGGCGCCTCGAAGATCTCGAGATGCGCTTCCTCGACCACGCCGTCGCGCACTCGAAGGTGGAGCGAGCCCTCGCCCTCGACGCGGGTCAGGTTCTCCACCTGGAACCGGAGGTCACCCCCGTGGCCCATCTCAATCCTCCGATTCGGTCGGGTTTACTGGTGATGCACCGACCGGACCCCATGCGGGCGGACCGTCGACCAGCGTCTCGGGGG
>JBDTOF010000282.1:0-1682 GCA_039933375.1 Chloroflexota bacterium | reverse complement strand
ATTTTCAGTCGCGTGCTCTACCAACTGAGCTATCTCGGCCCGGTGGACCTTGCGGACCCATCGGCCCGACGGCGTGCCGGAGGATAGCACGGGCCTTTCGGGAGCGGCAAACGAAGGCTTCGGGCCTCCCGCTCGCGCGCGCCGGAGCGCTGCCCGGCCCGCCATCTCTCAGTCCAGTCCGCGGAGCGCCTGGAATTCCGCTGCGTCCATCGACCCCTGGCCGCTGAGCTGACGGAGCCGGTTGATCCGGTCGATGATGGCCGGGTGGGTCGAGAACATCGAGCTCGAGCGTGCCTCGAACTTCTTGATCGGGTTGGTGAAGTAGAGATGCTGGGTCGCAGGGTTGGCGACCTCGAGGACCTCCTTGTCGCCCGCAATCTTGGCGAGCGCCCGTTCCAGCCCGGCGGGGTTGCGCGTCAGCTCGACGGATGACGCGTCGGCGAGGTATTCGCGCTGCCGGCTGACGGCCAGCTGAACCATCCGGGCGGCGATGGGGGCTACGATCGCGAGCACGATCGCGACCACGAACATGATGGCCTGCAGTCCCCCGCCCCCCGAGTTTCGATCGTTCGAGCGCCGACCACCCCCGAACCAGGTGAAGCGAAGGAAGAAGGACGACAGAAGGGCCACGGATCCGACGAGGACCCCGACCAGGAGTGAGAACCGGATATCGAGGTTGCGCACGTGCGACAGCTCGTGGCCGATCACGCCCTGCAGTTCCTCTCGATCCAGCTTCTGGAGCAGGCCCGTGGTGATCGCGATGGACGAGTGCTTCGGGTCCCGGCCGGTGGCGAAGGCATTGGGAGCCGTGTCATCGATGAGATAGACCGCCGGCATCGGGATGTTCGCGGCGAGCGCAAGCTCCTGAACGACGTTAATGAGTTGCGGGGTCTGCTTCTCGTCCGTGCGTTTGGCGCCCGAAGCAGCCAAAACAAGACGGTCTCCGGCGAAGTAGCTGCCGATCGACATCAGCGCACCAATGACGACGGCAATGAGCGTCGCGCCGACACCACCAGCCGGATCCCCGACGATGCCGTAACCGATCGCGTAACCGAGCGCGGATAGCAGGAGGAGGACGGCGATCACCAGGAAGAACGAGTTCCTGCGGTTCGCCGACTCCTGGGCGTGGAAGGTCATCGCTGCCATGGGGTCTCCGGGTTGTCCATTGAGCTACCCGGGCCGTGCCTTCAGCTGAGGCTCAGGTCCACGGTCGGGACGTTCGCAGCCTCGGGCTCGGCGTCGAAGAAGTCACGCTTGGAGAAGCCGAACATTCCAGCGACGAGAACGGCCGGGAACGTCTGGATCGAGGTGTTGAAATCGAGGACCGACGAGTTGTAGTGCTGGCGGCTGAACGAAATCTGGTTCTCGGTCGTGGTCAGCTGCTCCTGCAACGAGAGCACGTTCTGGTTGGCCTTGAGATCGGGGTAGTTCTCGACGACGGCGAAGAGCGACCGGAGGGTCGAGGTCAGGGTGTTCTCTGCCTGGGCCTGGGCGGCGACGCCCTGGGCACCGGCCGACACGGCGTTGGCGCGCGCCTCGGTGACCTTGGTCAGGACGCTCTGCTCGAACCCCATGTAGCCCTTCACGGCATTGACCAGGTTCGGGATGAGATCGTGGCGGCGCTTCAGCTGGACCTCGATCTGGGCGAGGGCCTCGTCGACCCGGTTGCGCCGGCCGATCAG
>JBDTOF010000281.1:0-9670 GCA_039933375.1 Chloroflexota bacterium | reverse complement strand
GCACCCTGGTCGTACCACGTCGATGGAGCCGAAACCCAGGCGCTCTTCACGAACGACACGGCGCGACTGGTCTCCTGGACAACGGTCAGCCGGAAGGCCTCCCCGGTGGCCCATGCGCCGACATTTCCCGCCAGGTCAACGGCCCGGACCTGGAACTGGTAGGTCCGATCGCGAGGCATGGTGAGCGTCGTGGTTCGCGCAGCAGCCGATGCCTTGGGCATCGTCACCCAGTCCCGGCCATTCACGCTGCGCTGGAGTTCGTATGCCACGACCCCCGACCCTGTTTCCACAGCCGCATCCCAGGCGATCGTGACCGGCACGCCCGAACCGATCCGGCCGTTGACCGGCAGGTTGATCCGTGGCGGCCCGGTGACAGGGGCCGTCGAGTCGTCGAGCACCGTGATCGTGGCCGCGCCCGAGACGCCACTGGCCGTCACGACGACCTGCCCGGTCCCGGGAGCCGTCGCCACGAACCGACCGGCCGCATCGACGGTCCCGATCGGTGCCGTCACCGACCAGTTCACCTGACTGGGCGCGAGCGGGACCGCGTTATAGCCGGCATCCATCCCCTTGAACGTCATGGCCACGGTGCCATTTCGATAGACGCTCGCGGAACCGGGTCGGACATTCAGGGCGAAGAGCGGCCCGGTGGGCACATTGCTGATGACCTGGATGCTGTTGGTGACGCCCCGCTCCACGCCATCCGAGGGCCGGTTGACGAGGACGGGGCCGATCTCTCCAGCGCGGCGGATGGCCAGTGCCGTGGAACCGCCGCCATCGAGGTTGAGCGCAATGACCGCGCCACGCGACAGCATCAGCTCGGCGAGCTCGGGGAGGCGCATTCCCCTGCTCCAACCCGTTTGCCCACCGTCCACGGTTGCCAGGATCAGACGGCCGTCCGCGGTCAGGCCCACCGCGCTGCGGGCAAAGAGCTGGTCGGCGCTGGTGGGACGAGGGGAGATGCTGACCGCTCCGTCGCGCACGATCCACTCGCGCCCTCCGACGGCCTGCTGGACCGACTCCCAACCCTCGGTCACCGCGGTCGTCAGCGTGACTGGCTCGCCGGGCGCCAGTGCGGTGAGCGGCGAGGTCGCCGGCACCGTCAGGATCACCGTCCCTGGATCAATCGACCAGCCACCCTCCGCCGGCCTGACCGTCGTGACGAAACCCGTCCACGATCCAGATACGCGCAGCGGCAGTGCAAATCCGCTGATGACGATGTCGATCCCCGTCGCGGCGCTGCTCGTCCGGCTGGCGAAGCGCGGGGTGTACAGGGCGACCTCGCTCGACCGTCGAAGCTGGTTGACCCGGGTGATCACGAACGGCGTCCCAAGGCTCGTCCCCAGGGTGACGGCGACGCGAGGCGAGCCGAGCATCGGGCGCCCGTCCGCGCCAACCCCGAACGTCGGTCGCGCGCCCAACGCGGTGGTCACCAGCTCACCCGCTTCCACATGGAGGCCATTGGGGGCATGCGCCATGTCGTTCGAGTAGCCGGCCCAGACATCGCCATTGATCGCGGCCACGACGCGGTGACCTTCGTATGAGCGATTTCGTGCCTGCAGGCTGACCTTCTCGAGCCCGGTCACGCGGCCGTTCGAGAGCGCCGCTTCGAACGAGATGCCCGGACTGGACGAGTCGACCTCGACGAGGTTGACGGCCTGGATGCCCGCGCTTGTCACGATCCGGCCCTGGTCGTACTGGACGCCCGGCGCGATCGGCTCGCGGCTGGTCGAGGTGTAGGCAGTCACGATCGCGGCGGAGGCCGGGGATGGGTTGGCCAGCGGCAAGCCCGCGAACGCCACGGCCAGCCACCACGCGAGCGTCAAGGCGGCGAAGGGCCTCAGGGGCTTCGGCAAGGATCGCTCTCGTGCGTGTCGCGCAGGTTGCTTCGCTGACGTGGCAAGCCGTCGTGCCAAGCCAGACTACCGCATCGGCCAAAGGGGGCCGCTCCGCCTCTCTCGCTACACTCGCGCGGTGCACCGCGTGATCGCGATCATCCTCCACTCGCTGCCGGCCTCGGGTGCCGGTCCAATCGAAGCGGCCTTCGCGGCGACGCGAGCGGCGAACGCTGCCCGGCAAGCCCGCGGGTTCGAGGCCGCCGGCGCGACGGTTCGGATCATCGAGACCCGGCCGGATGGCGCGTCGTTCGGGGCCCGCCTTCGACGGCTCGCCGCCCTCGACGCCGGCGACGGGATCGTCGTCCTCGGGTCGGGCAGTGTTCCGCTCGCCACCCCATCCGATCGTCGAGCGTTCGTCGCCGCGGCGGCGGGCGCGGGCCACGCCCTCTCGAACAACCGCTACTCCTCCGATATCCTCGCCATCCCGGCTGAGGTCAGCTTCGCCGAGCTGCCCGATGTCACGGCTGACAACGGCCTTCCGCGCTGGCTTGAAGAGCGAGGCGTGGAGGTCCGTGATCTGCGATCCCGCTGGCGGCTCCAGGTCGACCTCGACACACCGATCGACGCCATCGTGGCGCGTGTCGGCCCGGCCGGCGATCCGACGTCCGATCGCGTCCGTGCTGTGGCGGCGCGTATCAGGACCGTCTCCATGAACTCGCGGGCCGAGCTCCTGGTGGCCGGGCGGACCTCGGCCGGCACGATCAGGTGGCTCGAGGAATCAACGGCCTGCCGCACTCGCGCCCTGGTCGAAGAGCGCGGGATGCGAACCGCGGCGAGCGATCAGCGTCCGACCCGATCGACGCTCGGCCTTCTGCTCGATCGCGACGGCCCGCAGGCCCTTGGGCGCATCGTTGCCGAACTCGCCGATGCGGCGGTGATCGACACCCGCATCCTCCTTGCTCATCGACTTGGACGGGACGAAGCGGCCTGGCCGGCGGTCGGGGACCGGTTCGCGAGCGACCTGCTCCTGCCGGACGAGGTCGAAGATCCGTGGCTCCGGGCGTTGACCCGCTCGGCGCTCGAGGCATCGATCCCGGTCGCGTTGGGTGGACACACCCTCGTGGGCCCGGGACTTCGGCTCCTCCTGAGCCGAGCCGCAGCCCGATGAGCGAGCGCATGGAACTGGGTCTCCGCCGACCCGCCGACCTTATGCCGCGCGCGGCGCCCGGACACGAGCCCGAACTCGTTGAGCGAATCGAGCGTGAGATCCGCGAATCTGGACCGATGACCTTCGCCCGGTTCATGGAACTCGCCCTGTATGACCCGGACCATGGCTACTACGTTTCAGGTGGTCGTGGCCCAGGGCGGACCGCGGACTTCCTGACGGCCCCTGAGTCCCACCCGATCTTCGGCTGGGCCGTGGCGCGCCAGGTCGTGGAGGTGTGGGAGCTGCTCGGCCGCCCCGATCCGTTCACGGTGCGCGAGTTCGGAGCGGGTTCCGGCGCCCTCGCGGCCGGGCTGGTCGACGGACTGACTCGCGCCCAGTCACCGCTTCGCGAGGTGATCCGATATCGCATCGCCGAGCGGTCCCCGGACCGGGACCGCCAGGTCCGCGAACGGCTCGCGGCGGTGGGGGCCGCCGACGTGCTGGAGCCCGACGACGGGCGGCCCATCGTCGGAGTGGTCCTCGCGAACGAAGTGCTCGACGCGCTTCCGGTCCACCAGGTCCGCGGAACCGCGGACGGCGCCCTCGTCGAACGGTTCGTGGAACTCAGCGCCGATGGGTTCCGGTTTGCCGACGGCTCGCCATCGACGCCCGCTCTGAACGATCGACTGAGCCGGGAGGACATCCGGCTGGCCCCGGGCCAGCTCGCCGAGGTCTGCCTGACGCTGGACGGCTGGGTCGCCGAGGCCGCGGCCGGTTTGTCCCGCGGCCTGTTCGTGGCCATCGACTACGGGCATCCTGCCCCAGCCCTCTACACGCCGACGAGAGGGAGCCTCCTGCGAGCCTATGTCAATCATCGAGTCCACGACGACCCATTCGCGAACATCGGGCGGCAGGACCTGACCGCACACGTGGACCTGACCGCCGTCGAGTCGGCGGCGGCCCGTGCTGGCCTCGTCCACCTCGGGACCACGACCCAGGCGGAGTTCCTGGCCGGGCTGGGCGCTGGCGATCTCCTGGTGGAGCTGCAGACCAGTCCGGGCGTCGAACTCGAGGGCTATCTCGAGGCGCGGTCGGCCATGTTCCGGCTGCTCGATCCGGCTGCCACCGGCCGGTTCGCGGTCCTCCTCTTCGGTCGCGGAATCCCGGTCGGTACACCCTTGCAGGGGCTCTCGTTCCGCCTCCCTGCCCGTTCGTAGACGGGCCCGCCGACTCGCCCGGCACTGGCGAATGGTCGACCCTGCCGGACCGGTTGCCCCTGCTAGAATGCCGAGGGGCGACGGCCGTGCGCGAACGGTTTGTTGCGATTGGCCTGCAGGGTCGTCCCGCCCAGGACGTGCCGCCCCAGCAGCGAACGTCGCCCGGAAACCGCCGCCGTTTGGAGTGAGGATCCGTTGACCGGGATCTGGTACATCGTCGGGTTCGCCATCGCGGCCATCTCGTTCACGTTCGTGACCTTCGGGGCGGCCTGGTTGCTGTCGCACCGGAATCGCGGCGACGTGCACAAGGGCCTGCCCTACGAATCCGGCATCGATACCTACGGCGACACGCACGGCCGGTTCGGACTGTCGTTCTACATCTATGCCCTCCTATTCGTGGCATTCGACATCGAGGTCATCTTCATCTACCTCTGGGCCATCGTCTTCCGGGACCTGCTCCTCGGCGGTTTCGTGAGCATGCTGGTGTTCGTGGGCATCCTGTTGATCGGACTCGCCTACGCCTGGCGCAAGGGCGTCCTGACATGGCGATGAACGTCGAGGGCCGGGAGTCCGAGGTGGACGCGGTCGCACCAACCGATCCGCCCTCGAGCGCCCTGGTCGTGGCGAGCACGACCGCCGTGACCGTTCCGCTCGTCGTTCGAAACGAGCTGTGGTCGGCCGCCGACCCGAACGCGTATGCCGGTGGGCAACCGAACGACCTGACCCACCTGCGCGAGCTCGAGGCCTCGGGTCTTGCGTCGCGGGACGACGCGCGCTGGAGCGGTGCGCTGGAGATCATCCCGACGAAGGCGGACTACGTCCTGGATCTCCTCCGGGCGAACAGCCTCTGGCCGCTCCTCTCGGGACTCGCCTGCTGTGCGTTCGAGATGATGTCCTCGGCCACCTCCAAGAACGACATCGACCGCTGGGGCATGTTCCCGTTCCGGGCCTCGCCACGGCAGGCGGATGTGCTCATCGTCGCCGGCACGCTCACGACCAAGATGGCCGGACCACTGCTCCGGCTGTGGGAGCAGATGCCTGAGCCGAAATGGTGCGTGGCGATGGGCGATTGCACCTGCTCGGGCGGCCGCTACAAGCGGAGCTACAGCACGATCGAAGGCATCGACCGCCTGTTCCCGGTGGACGTCTACGTCCCCGGCTGCCCGCCCCGCCCCGAGGGCCTGATCTACGCGATGATGAAGCTCCAACAGCTGGTCAAGGATCGCCGCGGCCACTGGCCCGAGCGGGCCGTCGGTCCGACCGTTCCGGAGGGCATCTAGCCCATGGATCGAGCCCTGCGCGCGCGGCTTGAGGCGCGCTTTGGCGACGTCCTGACCGGACCCCTTCGCCAGCGCCACGATGAGACAGAGCTGCGAATCGCGCCGAAGGACGTGCCGGACGTCCTGCGCTCGCTGCACGACGAGCCGGATCTGCGGTTCGAACTGCTCGCCGACCTGGCCGGCGTCGATACCGGCGAGCACATGCAGGTCGTGTATCACCTCTGGAGTGAGACGACCTCCGACTGGCTCCGGGTCATCGCCGACGGCATCCCGCGCGACGAGCCACGAGTCCCGTCGATCACGTTCCTCTGGAAGGGCGCCGAGTGGCTCGAGCGCGAGGCCTACGACATGTTCGGGATCGTGTTCGAAGGGAACCGGGACCTGCGTCGGATCTTCATGCCACCCGACTACCTGAGCTTCCCGCTCCGCAAGGACTTCCTGCTGCCCGATGACGCGGCGCGCTCGCCGGGCGAGGGTGCTCGTCAGATGGAGCGCGCGAACGCCCCGCACGCCACACCGGCCGGATCCATCAGACGGACGAAGGCATGACGACGAAGACCGGCCAGCATCCGTCTGCCGACGACCCCCGGGTCATGCTGGACGACTCTGCCGGCCTCTACGAGTCAGTGCCGCCGTACCCGCCCCGGACGGAGCGTGAAGCGGAGTTTTACACCCTCGGCGAAGGGGAGATGTTCCTCAACGCGGGGCCCCACCATCCCGCGACGCATGGCGTTCTGCGCGTGGTCATGAAGCTCGACGGCGAGCGGATCGTGGACTTGGACCCGGTCCTCGGCTACCTCCATCGCGGGGTGGAGAAGCTGTGCGAGAACGCAGATCTGCACCAGACGATCGCCTACATGGATCCACTCGAGTACGTCTCTTCGCTCTTCTGCGAGTGGCCGGCGGTGATGGCCTACGAGAAGCTCCTGGATGTGAAGGTGCCGCCCCGAGCCGAGTACATCCGCGTCCTGACGGGCGAGCTGAACCGGATCTCGAGCCACCTCCTGGCGATGGGCTTCCATGCCCTCGATCTCGGCGGGATCACGCCGATCCTGTACAGCTTTATCGAGCGGGACGAGATCGTCGACCTGTTGGCGTCGATCACCGGCCAGCGGATGCTCTTCAACTACTTCCGGATCGGCGGCGTGAATGGGGACCTGAACCACGACTTCATGAGTCGCCTGGGCGACTGGATGAGTCGCGCCGGCTCCGAGGTCATGTCGAACACCACCCTGCTCAACGAGAACGAGGTCTTCGTTCGGCGGAATCGCGGCGTCGGCGTGATGGATCGCGAGACGGCACTCGGCATGTGCTGGACCGGCCCGAACCTCCGCGCGTCGGGCGTTCCGTTCGACCTCCGCCGCGCCCACCCGTACAGCGTCTATCCCGAGCTCGACTTCGATATCCCGACGCGGTCCGAGGGCGACTCGCTGGCGCGCTACCTGCTCCGGATCGACGAAGTCAAGCAGAGCCTCCGGATCATCGACCAGTGCCTCCACCAGATGCCCGATGGACCGGTCACGGCGAAGCTGCCGCGCCTGTTGCGGCCCCGCCCGGGCCGGGCATTCGCGGCGGTCGAGGGGCCCCGTGGTGAGTACGGGATCTACGCCATCAGCGACGGGACGGATCAGCCCTTCCGCTTCCGGATCCACGACCCGAGCTTCCTCCATCTCCAGAGCTTCAACGTCCTGGCTCCAGGCGGCCTGATCGCCGACTGGATGGCCATCAACGCGTCGCTCGATCCGATCATGGGCGGGATCGACAAGTGACCAGTCTGGGGCGGACCTGGGGCCACCTGACGCTGCCCGGCAAGATCGTGTTCACGGTTGTGCCGCTGCTCGCCGTGCTCGGCGCCGGCCTCGTCGCCACGATCGTGCTGTTCGGGGGAGCCGCCTGGGACCTCATCCAGGCCAACCTCGACTTCGTCCGCTTCCTTGCGGCCGCCACGATCACCCTGGTGATCACGATCCCGGTCGCGTTCGTCATCATCTATATGGAGCTGAAGGTCATCGCCTTCATGAACCTGCGGGTTGGTCCCGATCGGGTGGGCCCGGCCGGTGCCGTCCAATCGGTGGTCCACGGCCTCAAGGTCCTGGTCAAGGAAGACTTCACGCCGACCGGCGCTGATCCCGTCGTCTTCACCTGGGCTCCCGTGGTGACGTATGGCGCGGCCGTCATGACGCTTCTCGTCCTGCCGTTCGCTCCGGGCCTGTATGGACAGGACTTCAACATCGGGCTGCTCTACTTCTTCGCGGTGGGCGGGCTGGGCGTCGTGGGTCTCCTCATGGGTGGCTGGTCAAGCTTCAACAAGTACTCACTGCTCGGCGGGCTGCGATCCGCGGCCCAGATCGTCAGCTACGAGATCCCGTTGACCCTGTCCGTGGTGGGTCTCCTGATCCTGGCCGGGACGATGAGCCTCAACCAGATCGTCCAGCAGCAATCCGGCTGGTTCACCGACTGGTTCGTGTTCCGCCAGCCACTCGGCTTCGTGATCTTCTTCATCGCGGCCACGGCCGAAGGCAACCGGACACCGTTCGACCTGAGCGAGGCAGATTCAGAGATCGTCGCGGGCTTCGCCACCGAGTACTCGGGGATGCGCTTCGGCTTCTTCTTCTTCGCCGAGTACGTCAACGTGTTCATTCTGTCCGCGCTCACCGTCGTCCTCTTCCTCGGCGGCTGGAATGCACCGTTCCCGTTCCCGGAACTGTCGCTCGCGCTGGATCCGGGCTCGCTGGGCATCCCGCTTCTCTTCCTCATCGCCCTCGTGCCCGTCATCGGCACCCTCGTCCTGGCCGCACCCTTCTACCTGCTGCGCAGCTCGATGCGCTGGTGGGTTGCGCTGATCGTCGGGTTCGTCCTGTTCAACGTCGTCGCCGGCGGGCTGACGTTCGCCTGGGCCTATGTGAGCTTCGACTGGGTCGCGGGCCTCGTCTGGTTCATGGCCAAGACGTTCGGCTTCGTATTCCTCTTCGTCTGGATGCGCGGCACCTTGCCCCGCGTCCGGATCGACCAGTTGATGGGCTTCGCCTGGAAGTGGCTCCTCCCGGCAGCCCTGCTCAACCTGTTCGCGACCGCCGCTGCCGTCGTGGTGGTGGGTTCATGAGGGCGGTTCGATGAGCCTCATTCCCGGCCTTGGCCTCGCGCGTGGCATGGCCCTGACCCTGCGGCGGTTCTTCCAGCCGAAGGCGACCATCCGCTACCCAGAGGTGCAGGCGGACATTCCGCCCAAGTTCCGTGGCCGCCTCCAGCTCCTCTACGACGAGTACGGCACGCTCAAGTGCGAGACCTGCTTCCAGTGTGCCCAGGCCTGCCCGATCGAGTGCATCGATATGGGTGGCATGGACACGAAGGGCCGTTTCCACGTTCACTGGGGCGCAGCCGAGACCTATGGCGAACGGCGCGAGGAGTCGGCGCTGCGCCGATCCGGCCGTCCGGTACCCGACCCGGCGTACACCCCGTTCGAGGGCCTCGATGTCGGGCCAGTGGACGCGATCCTCGAAGGATTCGATCACGACCCGGCGCATCTCCTGGCCATTCTCGAGGACGTCCAGGCGCACTACGGCTACCTGCCCGTCGCCGCCCTGAAGCGGATCAGCCAGACGACCGGGACGTGGTACGCGCAGATCTACGGCACCGCCTCGTATTACGCCCACCTCCGCCTCGACCCGCCCGTCATTACGGGCGACCGTCCCCGCTCACCGGATGCGCCGGGCACCAGCCGGCCGGGCGATGCCTCGTATCTCGCCGGCCTTGGCGCTTCCCTCACCGGTCGGCCGGGTGGTGACGCATGATCGACGTGACGATGCTCGCGACCCCGAAGGACTGGCCATCCGTCCTGCTCCCGAAGAAGCCCGGGGCCGATCCGGTGGATCTCGATGCCGCCATCGCCGCCGGAGCCTTCAGCGCGCTTCGAATGGCGATCCGCGACCTCGGGCCGACCGGCACCATTGCGGCGATCGGGGCATCCGGGCTGCGGGGCCGGGGCGGCGCCGGCTACCCGGCCGCTGACAAGTGGCGGACCGCGAGCTCCACACCCGCGGCGGAGCGGATCGTCGTGGCCAACGGCTACGGCTCCGACCCATCAACGACGAGCGACCACGTGCTCATGGAGCGCAATCCGTACGCCGTCATCGAGGGCCTGGCGATCGCCGCCCTGGCCATTGGCGCCGGGGAGGCGATCATCGCCAT
>JBDTOF010000280.1:0-2689 GCA_039933375.1 Chloroflexota bacterium | reverse complement strand
TTCGCCTTCCTCGGGGTCTTCATGACCGGTGGGCCCTTCCTCCTCTTCGCAGCCGCCGAGCAGACGATCACGGCGGGCCTGGGCGCGGTGCTCAATGCCACGACGCCGATGTGGACGGTCCTCATCGTCACGGTCTGGCTGCGGCAGCCGCTGACCCTGGCCCGCATCGCGGCGATCGTCATCGGCTTCGCGGGCGTGGCGGTCATCGTCGGGACCGAGAGCCTGCGAATCGGGCCGGAGGCGTGGAACGGTGTGGTCCTCGCAACGGTGGCCGCGTCGCTGTACGGCTTTGGTCTGACGTTTGCCCGGCGCAACATGCAGGCATACGAGCCGATCCCACTCGCGTTCGGGCAGCTCGCCGCCGGCTCCGTACTGCTCACGCCTTTTGCGCTTGCGACGGCCGGGGCCGCTCATCCCACGCTCGGGTCGATGTCGGCGATCCTGGGTATTGCCATCCTCTCGACAGCGATTGCCTGGCCGCTCCTGTTTCGCCTGAACCGGCAAGTCGGTCCGCTCGCGACCAGCACGGTTCCGTTCCTCAACCCGATCTTCGGGGTCCTGTGGGGTGCGCTCTTCCTCAGCGAGGCGGTCACGCCGAGCCTGCTGGGCGGCGGGCTACTGGTGTTTATCGCCCTCGCGCTCATCCTCGACGTCAGGCCGTGGCGGTTTGCCTGGCGTAGCGCGACGTAGGGCTCGTTCCTGGTATCCCTCGCGGGGGCCGAGCCCGGACCATTGGGTGATCGAGCACCCTCGTCGCACGGCTAGACTGCCGCGAGATGGAGACACCTTCGATTGCGCCTCTGGCGACGAGCCTGACACTGGTCCTGCCCGCCTATAACGAGGCCGAGCGGATCGGACCCGCGCTCGATGAGCTGTTCGCCTACCTGGACGGCCCGGCAACGGCATCACAGCTCCCCGCCCGCATCCGCACCTTGGTGGTGGACGATGGCAGTTCTGATCGGACCGCCCACCTGGTGCTGGATCGGCCTGAGGCGTCCCGCCCAGAAACTGCCGCCTGCCGTCTCGAGCTGCTCCGTGTTTCGCACGGCGGTAAGGGAGCGGCGGTCCGCGCCGGGATGCTTGCGGCGACCGGTGATTTCGTCATCTTCACCGACGCGGACATGGCCACCCCGCCGGATCAGCTGCCGCTGCTGATCACTGCCCTCGAGTCAGCCGAAGTCGCGCTCGGCAGCCGGATCCAGCCGGACGGGTCGGATATGCGGGCCACGCAGCCGACGTATCGACGGCTCCTCGGCCGCCTCTTCCACGGCCTCGCCTCGATCTGGGTGGCCGGGCCGATCCAGGACACCCAGTGTGGGTTCAAGGGCTTTCGGCTGGCCGCCGCCCGCGAAGTCTTCGGCCGGCAGCGCGTTACCTCGATCGTCTTCGACATCGAGCTCATCTACCTGGCCCGCAGACTCGGGTATCCCATGACCGTTGTACCGATCAAATGGGCAGATCGCCGCGGCTCGCGCATGCATCCCGGACCGCGCCTCGCACTGCAGGTTGCCTGGGACCTGTTCCGGATCCCATTCCTGCATCGGCGGGTTCGTCGCTGACCATGGACCGAGACCGCCTGCTTGCGGCGGCCCTGCCCGTCACGGCGATCGCGGCGCTCGTCGGGGTCGTTGCGGCCGCGTCACTCTCCTCGGCCGCCGCCGGGACGCTTGGTTTCGACTTCCTGTCCTATGACCTCGCGGTTCGTCGCTTCTTCGACGGCGGCGTCCTCTACGACCAGTCGTTCGACTACACGGGGGCGTTCGGGCTCTTCTATTACCCGCCGCCGTTCGTCCTCTTCGCTGTTCCGCTCGCGCTCCTCGATCCGACGCTGGCGGCCTGGATCTGGACCGGCGCGCTCGTCGCAACGTTCGCGGTCGCGGTCGCGATCATCCCTGTGCCGACCCGAACGAGGTGGCTGATCCTGCTGCTCGGCGGGATCTCGTGGCCGCTCGTGTACGCGATCAAACTCGGCCAGGTGGGACCGATCCTGCTGCTGACCTTTGCCATCGGCTGGCGCTGGATGGATCGCCCGTGGCGCCTCGGGGCGGCGACGGCGCTCGGCACTGCGATCAAGATCCAGCCGGCGCTTGTGTTCGCCTGGGCGCTGGTCACCGGTCGCCGGCGCGCCGTCGTGGCGGGACTGACGGTGCTCGGCGTGCTCGCCCTTCTCGCAACCATCGTGGCTGGGCCGTCTTCGTGGATTGATCAGGCCACGCTGCTCGCTCGCGTCAGCCGGCCCATCGATACTCCGCACAACATGACGCCCGGACGCCTCGCCTTCGAGGCGGGCCTGGGACAAGCCGCCGCGTGGGCGATCCAGCTCGCAAACTGGGCCCTCGTCGCCGTCGTGGTCCTCGTGGCCATGGTCCGGTGCTCGCCGGTCGCCTCGTTCCTGGCCGTCGTGATCGCGACCCAGCTCGTCTCGCCGATCCTGTGGGATCACTACGCGCTCGTGCTGCTGTTGCCCGTTGCCTGGCTCGTGGACCGGGGCCGTCGCTGGGCGATCGTCATCCCGCTCGCAACATCGATCATCTTCGTCGGCGCCATTCCGCCGGTCGTCTATCCGCTCGCCTATTGGGTCACGCTCATCGCCGTCGTCCGCGAGGGTTGGGTCCCCAAGGCTGTTGCGCCTGCAACCATCTAGCGAAACCGGTGCTATTCTCGCGCCGTGACCCTCCTCGCCACGCAA
>JBDTOF010000279.1:0-5756 GCA_039933375.1 Chloroflexota bacterium | reverse complement strand
TACGGTCGGCTGATTGCGGATGACCAGTCACTTCAGCCCTGGCTCCGCGGCCTCGTGGTTGCGAACGCCACGGCGGCCGTCGTCGAGGATGCCCAGCAACTCGCCTCGCTGCTTCGCCGCGCGCACATCCCGGCCATCGCCGGCGTCGATACCCGGGCGCTGGCGAGGCACCTCCGGACGCACGGCAGTCTCCGTGGAGCGATCCTGGAACCTGGAAGTCTTGACCCGGCCAGCGCCCGACGAGTCGCAGCCGCCGTTCCGCGCTGGGAGGACCAGGACTTCGTCGGCCTGGTTTCGCCCGCGGCGATCGTCGAGTATGGACAACCGGATGCGCCCGGCCCACTCGTCGCCATCGTGGATTTTGGGCTGAAATCGAACATCATCCGGAACCTGGTCTACCGCGGTCTCAGGGTCCGCGTCCTGCCGCATACCGCAGACGCGGCGACCGTCCTCTCGGCTGATGTCGCGGGTGTGGTGCTGTCCCCGGGCCCAGGCGATCCGGCGCGCCTCGCGGGACCCGTCGCCCTGGCCCGGGCCATCATCGACGACGGGCGACCGCTTCTCGGCATCTGCCTGGGCCACCAGATCGTGGCGCGGGCCGCGGGCGCCGACACGACACGGCTTCGGTTCGGCCATCACGGGGCCAATCATCCGGTCCGCGACGTCGAATCCGGACTCGTCCAGGTGACGGCGCAGAACCACGAGGTCCAGGTCGTCGGCGACTCCGTTCCCTCGAGCTCGGGGTTTTTCGTCAGCCAGGTGAACCTCAACGATCGTTCGGTCGAGGGCCTGCGGCACCGGGAGCGTCCGATCGAGACGGTCCAGTACCACCCGGAAGGCGCCCCCGGGCCGCTCGACGCCCTGGCCGTGTTCGATCGATTCGCGACGGCCGTCCGCCCGACGACGACCGGGTGAACGACCCAGTCGCGCTCGGGAAGCCTGCCTCGGTCCTCATCATCGGGTCCGGCCCGGTGGTCATCGGGCAGGCAGCCGAGTTTGACTACGCTGGCACGCAGGCCTGCCGGGCCCTTCGGGCCGAGGGTGTGCGCACGATCCTCGTCAACTCCAACCCGGCCACGATCATGACGGACCCGAACGTGGCCGACGCGGTCTACCTGGAGCCGCTGACGATCGAGGCGATCGAATCCGTCATCGCCGCTGAGCGGCCCGAGGGGCTCATCGCGGGGCTCGGCGGACAGACCGGCCTCAATCTCGCGATGGACCTGGCCCAGGCCGGGATCCTCGATCGCTACGGCGTGCGCCTGCTGGGAACGCCGCTCAAGGCGATCGAGATGGCCGAGGACCGAGAGGCGTTCCGTGACCTCCTGGATCGGCTCGGCCAGCCCTATGCGCCATCGGCGATCGTCGGGGGAACGACCCCAGCCGCACGAGCTGCTTCGGCCGATGCCGCGCTCGCCACGATTGGCCTGCCGGCCATCATCCGGCCCGCGTTCACCCTCGGGGGAACCGGTGGCGGCATCGTGGAGACGGAGGAGCAGTTCCGCGAGCGCATCCGGAGCGGCCTCCGCTCCAGCCCGATCGGCCAGGTGATGGTTGAGCAGTGCCTGGTCGGCTGGCAGGAGATCGAGTACGAGGTCATGCGCGATGCTGATGACACGTGCATCGCGGTCTGTTCGATGGAGAACGTGGACCCGCTCGGCATCCACACCGGTGATTCGATCGTCGTGGCACCGGTCCAGACCCTGCCGGACCAGGTCCACCAGCGCCTGCGAAGCGCGGCGCTGGCGATCATCCGGGCCCTCGGTGTCGAGGGCGGCTGCAACGTCCAGTTCGCGCTCTCGCCGGACAGCACCGAGTACGCGGTCATCGAGGTCAACCCGCGCGTGTCGCGGTCCTCGGCTCTGGCGAGCAAGGCAACGGGCTACCCGATCGCCCGCGTCGCTGCCCAGATCGCGGTCGGCCGGCGCCTCGCGGAGATCCCGAATGTCGTGACCGGGACGACCGTGGCGGCCTTCGAGCCGGCACTCGACTACGTCGTCGTCAAGCTGCCGCGCTTCCCGTTCGACAAATTCCCGACCGCCGATCGCTCGCTGGGCAGCCAGATGAAGGCGACCGGCGAGGTCATGGCGATCGATCGTACCTTCGGATCCGCCCTCAACAAGGCGCTCCGGGGTCTCGAACAGGCAGGCGCTGGACCGCTGGCCGAGGACCCCGCCTGGGCCAACACCGTGAGCTATCTGGCGGCCGTCCTGGCGCCCAATCCCGAGGCGGACGAGGGCGCCCCAATTCAATGGATCGACGAACGAGGGAAGGCCTGCGAATCATCGCGCCACGCGCAGCGGACGGCAGCGCCGATCGTCCTCAAGCGCTTCCTCCTGCCGTCCGATGACCGGCTTTGGCGGATCCTGGCCCTCCTTCGGCGCGGCGTGACCCAGGACGACATCCGGGGCGTGACCGGTATCAATGCGTGGTTCCTGGCCGAGCTCGGGCGCAACGTCGATCTCGAGGCCGAGGTCCATACGGCAGGTCAGGGTCTGACCGATCTCACTGGCCCGACGGCCGGCGAGCTCCTCGCAACCGTCAAGCGAGCCGGCTTCGGAGATCGTGAGCTGGCCGACCTGGCCGGCGTCGCCGAAGCCGAGGTGCGCGCGGCTCGGCTGGCCCTCGGGATCGTGCCCGGATACGCCATGGTCGATACCTGTGCCGCCGAGTTCGCGGCCGAGACCCCGTACTTCTACGCGACCTACGCCGCGTCCGGTTCAGCTCCCGAGGCAACACCGGTACAGCGGCCGGCGGCGTTGGTGATCGGCAGTGGACCGGTCCGGATCGGGCAGGGGATCGAATTCGACTACTGCGCCGTTCAGGCGGCCGATACACTCCGCCGTCTCGACTGGTCGGCCGTCATGATCAACTCGAACCCCGAGACGGTCTCGACCGACTTCGATGCTTCAACGCGGCTCTACTTCGAGCCCCTCGACGCGGAGAGCGTCCAGAGTGTCATCGACGCGGAGACGGGGCCGGGAGCGCCGCTCCTCCCGGCCTTCGTCGCGTTCGGCGGCCAGACGCCGCTGAACCTCGCCGCGAGGCTGGCTGGCGGCGGCATCGAGCTCCTCGGATCCGATCTCGAGGCCATCGATCAGGCCGAGGAGCGGGTCCGCTTCTCGGCCCTCCTCGACCGGCTCGGGATCCCGCAGCCCGAAGGGGGCATGGCGCACTCCGAGGAAGAGGCGCTGACGCTGGCCGAGCGGATCGGGTACCCGGTCATCGTCCGGCCCTCGTTCGTGATCGGCGGACTCGCCATCGACTTCTGCTACTCGCCCGAAGATCTTGCCCGGCAACTGGCGCTCGCCACGGTCGTTGATCCAGATCGACCAGTCCGCATCGATCGATATCTCGAAGGAATCGAAGTCGATGTGGATGCCGTCTCCGACGGGACGAGAGTCCTGATCCCGGGGCTCCTCGAGCACGTCGAGCGGGCCGGGGTCCACTCCGGGGACTCCGTTGGCCTGTTCCCGCCACAGACCGTGAGCGAGGGTGACCAGAGCCTGATCGTGGCGACGATGGAGCGCGTCGTGCTGGCCCTCGGGGTCCATGGCCTCGTGAACGCGCAGTTCATCGTTCGAGAGGATGGGGTCTATCTGATCGAGGTCAACCCGCGGGCCTCGAGGACGGTGCCATTCCTGTCCAAGGTGACAGGCGTGCCGATGGTTGAGCTGGCGGTCCGGATCTCGCTTGGAGCGACCCTGGAGGAGCTCGGCTGGCCGAACGGTCTGCTGCCAGCTCCGCGACTCGTCGCCGTCAAGGCGCCGGCCTTCTCGACCGCCAAGCTGCGCGGTGTGGATCCGTCCGTCGGGCCGTTCATGCAGTCGACCGGCGAGGTGATCGGGCTCCACACGGACCCTCGTGTGGCTCTCGCGAAGGCCCTCCGCGGGGCCGCGCTGGTACCACCGCGAGCGGGGGTCGGGGCAGGGGAGAGTCCCCCGGTCGCGCTGCTGTCCATCGCGGATCGGGACAAAGGCAGCCTGCCGCGACTGGCCCGCGCTCTTGGGACAGCCGGCTACCGGCTGGCAGCGACCCCGGGGACGGCGGATGCCCTCGAGGCGGCTGGGTTCGACACGGAGCGCGTCGGCAAGCTTGGCGACGCGCCAGACCCGGCAAACCCGATCGTCGGCATCATCGAGCGCATCGCCTCGGGCACCGTCCGTCTCGTCGTGAACACCCCGACACCCAGGTCCGGAGCCGTCCGCGATGCCGCCGACATCCGCCACGCGGCCATCGCGGAAGGGATCCTCTGCCTGACCGCGGTCGAGACCGCGGTCGCTGCAGCAGAAGCACTGGATCCTGAGATCGAGGGTCAGCTGGCGGAGGTTCGATCCTTGACGAGCTGGGTGCCCGGTGGCGGGGCGGCCGTTCGGGTCGACGAGGCCCGGGCTCCCGGACCGGATCAGCCCGCTGCGGGGAGCGTCGTCAGTTGGTCGGAATGAACAGGGCCTGACCGAGCGACCACAGCGTCAGGGTGGTGAGGGCAACCATCACAACGGCCAGCGGGATCTGGCGGCGTCGCACGCTCATCCCGCCACCCGCTTCACCCCCCTCGGCTACGATGGCACCGGCCGCAACCACGTGCCCGGCCCAAGCTCCGATCATATGACCACCGACGACCGCGACCAGTTGGAGCGTCCAGACCAGGGCAGGGGACAACCAGCCACTGGACGGCTCCATGAACGCTGTCCCGAAGTAGTTCTTGCCCTGTTGCAGCGGGTCGGAAATCGCGATGACGATCCGCTGCCCATCGGTGAGCAGGTACGTGAAGTAATGGGCGAGGAGGTAGCCGACGGCGATCGGCAACAGCCCCGCACCCGTCGAGGAGACGCCAACCAACCGGGCGACGACCAGCGCCGCGCCCACGATGATCCCCAGAAACGCTGCCAGAAGGAGGGTCTGAGGCAGCGCGGCCGGTAGCCCGAAGGTCTTGGCCCAGATCTCCGTCTGGGATAGTCCGTCAAACAGAATGGAGCTGGTTGCGAGGCCCACGAGCACGATGTCCGATGTCGCCCAGCCACCTTCGCGCAGACCGGCGGCGAAGTCTCGTCGGCGCATGACGCCTCCCCGATCATCGGTGAGGGTCGTCAGTGGCGCCAGCCGGCCGAGCAGGGCGAACCAGACCGAGAAGATCTCGCCGTTCCGGCTCCAGGTGGCCCGGCCGTACTGGGCCATCATCGCCAGCGTATAGACGCTGTAGCCCGCGATCAACAGGGCCAGCGTCCGGGAACCGGCACCGTACGCCACGAGCTCGAGCCAGACCACGGCCCCAAACCCGATCACGGCTGGCCAGCGCCCCAACGCCGCCGGGTAGGCAGCCGGAGAGACTCCGCCGGCTCCCGCTCGGCGGCCGATCCAGGCGCCTATGTCATGCAGCGTCGAGAACGGATCCAGCCACGTCCAGATCGGGAACACGAATGCTGAGATGAGCGCGACGCCCACCCAGCCATAGACCCAGGTGAAGAGCCGGGAGACCTCCGCGTCCGATTCGCCGCCGATGAGGCCCTGCGCCATGATCCAGACCCAGCCGATGAGGCCCACGACGCGGAGCAGACCGCGGACCGGGGCCGGAACGGTGACGCGGCGGCCACGATCCGCAACCGGGTCTGCCCGAAGGTCGCGAACGAGGACGAACGCAAACGACAGGGCCACGGCTCCTGCCGCTCCAACCAGGTAGACCGCCAGCGGCAGGCGGCTCTCGAAGGACCTCGAGAGCTGATGCGCCGCCACGGCGGGCGGCAGCGCGAGAGCGG
>JBDTOF010000278.1:0-4526 GCA_039933375.1 Chloroflexota bacterium | reverse complement strand
CGCCCCCGGAACGCCGGATCGATCTCGATGTCCCAGATGAAGACTTCTCCTGGCGCGCCCCCTCGTGTTGGTCCGAACCACAGGACGCCGACCTGGGTGCCGGTCTCGTCCACGATCGCGCGGACTTCGTGATCGGGCGTTGCCTGTCCATCGGGAAGGAGTTGGGCGAACTCGCGTTCTGAGCGGGCTTCTGCCTCTTCCGGCGGCCAGGCTCCGACCCGTACTTTGTCCGCCGCGTATGCACGGACAGACGCGGCCCGCCACTCAGCAAAATCCTCGGCGCTCATGCGGTCGAGCGTCACCGATGGAGCGACCGCCCGAGATCCCGATTCGCTGCCCATGCGGTTCCTCCGTACCTCGCTACTGGTGAGGTCGTCCTTACGACTCGAGCATATCGGTCTGAGGTCCCACCTCGTCGACCGGAACCGCTAGGCTGCCCATCGATGAATACCCAGTTTCCGAGCCTCCGCCTGCGCGACCCGGATCCGGACCTGTTCGAATTCCCCTGGGAGCTGCCGCTCGAGGCGTGGTCCGCGGAATCCCTCCCGTTTCGCGAACTCCCGGTCGGCCCGTCGCGGCACCTCGTCCGGTTTCTTGAGACCCGCCGGGGCCTGGTTGCCCTGAAGGAAGAGCCGGTCCGGGTCGCGGAACAGGAATACGCGATCCTCAGCCACCTCGA
Source organism: Chloroflexota bacterium (assembly GCA_039933375.1). Classification (GTDB taxonomy): domain Bacteria; phylum Chloroflexota; class Limnocylindria; order Limnocylindrales; family CSP1-4; genus UBA5189. The sequence goes on along the minus strand of JBDTOF010000278.1, from coordinate 3,847 downwards.
TGAGGAGGGGCTGCCTGCCGTGGCGCCCGTCGGCCTCTCGGTCTCGCCGGAACGCGACGCCGCGATCCTGGTGACCCGGTTTCTCCCGAACTCGTTTCAGTACCGACGCCTGCTTTCGAGGGTTCCGCCCGGCCCGGGCGATCTCCGTGACCGACTCCTGGACGCGATGGCCGGTCTGCTCGTTGAGCTGCATCGGGCGGGCGTGTACTGGGGCGACTGCTCGCTTGCCAACACGCTATTCCGTCGCGACGGGAACAAGTTGCAGGCATACCTCGTGGATGCGGAAACCAGCGAACGCCATCCGGAGCTCTCGGTCGGCCAGCGGGAGTACGACCTCGATGTCCTCGTCGAGAACGTTGCCTTCGGCTTCGCGGACCTCGCAGCCATCCAGGAGCGCAACGACCTGTTCGACGACGCCCTGACCGCCGCGGAGACGGTCCGCGATCGCTATCGCGTGCTGTGGGACGAACTCACAGCCGAGGTCGAGGTGGGAGCCGATGATCGGTATGCGATGGCGGCCCGTGTGAGGCGCCTTAATGATCTTGGGTTCGCGGTCGACGAGATCACGGTCATGCCGGGGCCCGAGGGCCGCGTGCGACTTCGCGCCGCCGTGACCAATCGTCGCTTCCACGAACGCGAACTCGGGAACCTCACGGGCCTCCGAACGCTCGAGGGGCAAGCCCGGCTGCTCCTCAACGACCTTCACGAATACGGTGCCTGGCTCGAACACGCCGAGCGGCACCCGATCTCGATCGAGGACGCAGCGGGACGCTGGCTGGCCGACGTCTATCGACCGACGCTCGCCCGGCTGGTGGCGGTACTGGGCCCCGGTGGCGATGCCGTCCAGGCCTACTGCGACGTTCTCGAGACGAAGTGGCTTGTCTCGGAGCATGCGCGGGCCGATATCGGGCTGGCCGCGGCGATCGAGACATACCTGGGCGCCGGCGACCCGGAGGTCGCACCGAGCGACGAGATCGAGGGACCTTGAGCCCCTTGCCGGAGCGCCCACACCTGCTCGGCGAGGAAGGGCTGGCGGAGCCGCTCGATCGCCCGCTTCAGGCGGCGGCACCCCGAGCCATCGTGGCCGGATGGGCCACCGTCGATCTCGATCGGGCTCAAACTGAGCTAGCCGCTCCGTCCGGATTGCATGCGGTGCCCGCTGACGCCCCGCCGGACCCGCACCTCGGTGCGCACGCGCGAACTTTGGGCCGCGACGACGGTTCGGACAGTCCGGCACCCGCGCTGATCCTGCTCGAACCGTCCACCGAGGGCCTGCTCGCCGCGGCACTGGCCCGGCATGGCGAGGGCTACGTCGCGCTGTATCTCCTGGCTGACTCCGGGGCCGCCGAGCGCGTTCGAGGAGCCGGCTTCAGCGTGACCGGGGAGCGTTCGGGTCCGCTCGGCCCGCAGCGACTCGTCAGGACCTCGTCCCGCTTCGGACCGTTCGTCGTGCTGGTGACTCGGAGCTGACCCAGACCCGCGCCGCGGTACGATCGTGGGGCGAATCACGAATGGAGGGCGGCATGCGCGTCGGTTTCGTCGGACTCGGCACCATGGGCGGCGCCATGGCAGCCAACGTTGCTCGGGCGGGCTTCCAGGTCACCGCCTGGAACAGGACCCCTGGTCGTGCTGAAGAGCTCGCCGCTCTTGGCGTTCACCTGGCCGAGGATCCGGCCGCTGTCGCCGCAGCCTCGGACCTCATCGTCACGATCGTCTCGGACACGCCCGATGTGGAAGCCGTTCTGTTCGGTCCGGATGGCGTTGCGCGAGGGGCCGCCGCGGGTGCTCTCGTCGTGGATATGTCGACCATCTCACCGTCGGCCACCCGCGAATTCGCCGAACGGCTGGCGGCACAGGGGGTTGCGATGCTCGACGCACCGGTCTCGGGAGGCAGCGAAGGTGCGAAGAAAGGGACACTCTCGATCTTCGTGGGTGGCGACGCCGCCGATCTCGAGCGTGCCCGTCCCGTCCTCGCGACGATGGGCACGACGATCACCCTGGTCGGCCCGATCGGATCGGGTCAGGCCGTCAAGGCCGTCAACCAGGTGATCCTGGCGGGAACCTACCTCGGCGTGGCCGAGGGGATCGTCCTCGCCATCAAGGCCGGCCTCGACGTCGAGGAGACGGTTGCGGCGCTATCCGGCGGCGCCGCCCAGTCATGGGTGCTGTCGAACCGCAGCGAGCGCATGCACGAGAACGACTACCCACTCGGGTTCAAAGTGGCGCTCCATCGCAAGGACCTGGGGATCGCGCTGCAGCTGGCGCGCGAAACCGGCACGACATTGCCGATCGCCGCACTCTGCGAGCAGATCGAAGTCGGGCTCATCGGCGCGGGCCACGGCGATGACGACATGTCAGCCGTCGCGCGTGCGATCCGGTCGCTCTCCGGGCTCGAGGGCTGAGCGAGATTCAGTCCAGGCCGACCAGGAGCATCGGGGAGCCCAGGCGGCCGTCGTAGCGAGGCCGGAACCGCTCGAGGTTGTACATCGCACCGACATCCACGCGCCGCGCCGCAACGCCGGTCGATGCCAGGTCGATGTGAGCGTACTTGCCATCGCGGATGCCCACCATCTGCCCGAAGACCCCATCGGCCACGAGATCCATTGCCACGTTGGCGAATGTCGACGCGACGATCTGATCGAGCGCGTCGGGCTGGCCGGACCGGAGGTCGTACGTCAACTCGATCGCCAGGCTCTCGATCCCCGTTCGGGCTGAGAGCTCGCCGGCGAGGGCCTCACCCACGTTGGCCTTGTGGCGATGACCGAACGCATCGGCTGGCCCGTACTCGGGGATCTCCGCCCCTTCCCAGATGGCCCCTTCTGCTGTCACGACGATCGCATAGTGGCTCGGTGAACTGCGGTGGTCCTCGGCCAGAATATCGGCCAGGTTGGCGACGTCATACCGAACCTCGGGGATGACGCAACGGGCCGATGTCACGTAGGCCGCGAAGAGGGCCGAAAAGCCAGCGTCCCGACCGAAGATCCGGAAGACGCCGATCCGTTCGTGGCTGCCAAGCGTCGTCCGCTGCCGGTCGATGAGCTCCTTCGCGCGCGTAATCGCCGACGAGAACCCGATGCAGTACTCAGTCCCTGGTGCGTCGTTGTCCATCGTCTTGGGGATGGCGACCAGCGGCACGTCGTTCGCAGCCAGGACCCGCGCGAATGACAGGGTGTCGTCGCCCCCGATCGCGACCAGGACGTCGATCCCGAGACCCTCGAGGTGGTCCATCACCAGCGGCGTCAGGTCGAAGCGATCCTCGCCGGTCCGGAAGGTCTCGGCGGTGTCAGCTCCGAGCCACGGGGGCAGGTTCTTGGCCGGCATCTTGGCAGGGTTGGTCCGCGACGTATGGAGGATCGTCCCGCCCGTTCGATCGATCGTCCGGGTATTGGCGCGATCGAGGCGGCGGACGTAACGCGGATCAAGTTCGGCGTCGGGCTGAACATGGGTGAGACCCTCCCAGCCGCGCCTGATTCCCACGACCTCGGCGCCGAGTTCCGTGGCCCGGTAGGTGACGCTCTTGATCACCGAGTTCAGCCCGGGAACGTCACCCCCGCCGGTCAGGATGCCGATGCGTTGCGGTCGGTTCATGCGCCCCAATCCTAGCCTTCCGAGGCGATCCGTGGTGGCGAACATCGGTCCTGCCTTCGGCGATACGCCCCAACTGGTCGCCGGAGCCTGGGGCCGACGCCGGGTATGATCGACCCATGAATTACGAACTCTTCATGGGCGAAGCGCTGGCGGAGGCCCGGACCGCAGCGGCCAACGGTGAGCGACCGCACGCCGCCGTTGCCGTCATTGGCGAAGCGATGGTCGCGCGAGCTCGCGAGCGCGTCAGCGAGACTGGCGA
>JBDTOF010000277.1:0-1552 GCA_039933375.1 Chloroflexota bacterium | reverse complement strand
AATGACGTATTCCGCTATCTCCGGGACCGTGGGTTCGAATGCGTTCCGATCAACCCGAACGTGCGCGAAGTGCTCGGGCAACCAGCCTTCTCCTCCCTCGCCGAGGCGGTCGCGGCGACCGGCCCGGTCGATATCGTCGACGTCTTCCGGCGAGCTGAGCTGTGCATACCGCACGCCAGAGAAGCGGTCGCAGCGGGCGCTCAATGCCTCTGGCTGCAGCTCGGCGTGGTGAACTGGGAGGCCGCCAGGATTGCCGTGGACGGCGGCCTGTCGGTCGTCATGGATCGCTGCACGGCCATCGAGCTGAAGAGACTGGCGCCGAACCACCCCGACATGTCACGCTAGCGCGGGATATGGAACGACCGGCTCAGTCGGTCACCTTGACTGGAGGCATCACATGAGCTGGGGCCGGTTCGACACCCGGACGATCGTGCTGATCCCGATCGCCATCGCCATCAACATCGTGCTCGGCCAGACCGTCGGCACCGCCTTGAAGGTGCCGATCTACCTCGATTCGATCGGGACGATCCTGGTCGGCATCCTGGCCGGACCGATCCCGGGCCTGGTTACGGGCCTGCTCGCGAATCTCATCTGGACCTACGTGCTGCCCGCGCCATTCCACTCCGACTACGCGGCGCCGTTCGCCATCGTCGCCGCGGAGATCGGATTCGTGTCGGGCGTCCTGGGTCAGTTCGGGTGGTTCCGGGGTCGCCCGAACACCGACCCACAGCGCCTCATCCTGGGCGCGGTGGTCGTGATCGCAGTCCTCCTCGGGATTGGCTACTACGGGTTCCTGCCGTTCTACACGGATGGAACGTTCACCTTCTTCGGCGATACCTCCGCCGCTGGCCCGTTCTTCACGGCCGTTGGATACCTGATCGCCATCGGGATCGTCGGCGCGACCGTCGGGCTGGTGACGCTGATGTTCGTCCGCCGCGACCTGGGGGTTGCGTATGTCGCCATCGGCGGGCTCCTGTGCGGGATCCTGTCCGCGATCATCTCGGCACCGATCTCGGCCGTCGTCTTCGGGGGCGTGACGGGCACCGGGACCGACTTCCTGGTTGCCGCGTTCCAGCAGGCCGGTTCCGACCTCCAGACCGCGGTGTTCCAGCAGGGCCTGCTGTCTGACCCGATCGATAAGACGATCGAGTTCTTCATCGCCTTCGTCATCCTGCAGACACTCTCGCGCCGGTTCGTCGCCCGCTTCCCGCAGGGCGAAAAGGCCGTCGGCCTGGAGCGCGCATAACCCTGTCAGCGCCGGTCTGGGTGATCCTGGCCGACGAACTCGAACGGGCGGACGCTCGGGAGATCGAGCGGCTCGTACCCGCCACACCCAGTCCATACCATCGGCTCAACCCACTGACGAAGGCGGTCATCGCGGCGGTCGGTTCGATCGGGGCGTTCGCTGCCGGTGGCTACATCGGCCCGATCGTGTTCGACCTGGTGATGCTGCTCCTTGCCCTGCGGGCGGGGGTGCTGGGCCAGCTGGTCCGGGCGTCGCTGCTGCTGACCGCGCCGATCGCCATCTCCGTCGTGCTCGTCAGCGTCTTCA
>JBDTOF010000276.1:0-2618 GCA_039933375.1 Chloroflexota bacterium | reverse complement strand
CGTCGATCTTGCCCTGCTGGATCGAGGTGATGAACTCGTTCGTGAACTTCTCCGAGGTCGCGTAGACCACGCGCTTCCGCGGGAACTTGGCCATCACCTGGTTGCCAATGGCGTGCATCAGGTGGGTCTTGCCGAGACCGACCCCGCCGTACAGGAACAGCGGGTTGTAGGCGTGCCCCGGGCGCTCGGCCACGGACAGGCTCGCCGCATGCGCGAGGCGGTTGGCCGAGCCGACGATGAAGTTGGCAAACGTGTAGCGAGCATTCAGGTAGGTGGCACCACCCTCACCGCCGACCCGCGTCGCCTCCACGCGCACGTGCTGCGAACTGGGAGTCGAGGCCGGGCGCTCGGTGGCTGCCGATGGGGCCATCGTGTCGGCCTCATGCTCGGGGGCGGCTCCAACGACGAACTCGACCTGGACGCTGTAGCCGACGATCCGGGCCAGCGTCTGGGAGATCAACGAGCGGTAGCGACTCTCGAGCCAGTCCTTGGCGAAGCCATTCGGGACGGCGATCCGAAATCGATTGTCATCAACGTCGATGAGCGTGGTCTCGCGGAGCCACGTCTCGAAGTTGGCCGGGGAAAGCGAAACCTGCAGTTCCCCGAGGGCGGCGCGCCAGACCTGCTTCGCATCCATTCGTCGATGACGGCTCTCTGTGCAGGGTCTCAAGTGGACCGACGCCTGATCGCGGACCGAAGGGCCCGAGGCCAGGAGCGTCGCGCGAGTGTCTGTGGGCCTCCGGACTGACCACTTGGCCGGGATCCGGCCCCCTCGACCAAGGCTGCAATTGCGCTCCTCGGGGTTGCGGGGGGTTCGAAAGATAGCACCGCCACCCGGGCCGCGCAACGCGTTTCGGAGATACTCCCCAGGAGTATTGCTCCATGAAGCTGAAGCGCCAGCAATCCCGGGGCCGGTGGACCGGCCGCCGGGCGGCTGCTTGCGCGTTTGACACCCCTTCGAAGGCCGGCCTATCATCCCACGGACGACGAACGCGCCATGCGCCAGTGGGCGCTCGGCGCGTTTATGTGCCTCTAGGGGTCATGCCAAACGATTTGGACCCGAGGCCTGATGGAGAGGATTCCGCGCAGTCCCGATGAAGCAGACCTTTCAGCCCAAGAAGCGACACCGCGCCAAGGAACACGGCTTCCGCGCCCGGATGAAGTCATCCGGCGGCCGCCGCGTCCTCGCCGCGCGCCGGGCCCGCGGTCGAAAGCGCCTGTCGGCCTGACGAGCGAGCGCGCCCCATCCAGGACGCACATCGTGATGCTCTCCCGTCCGCAGGATTTCTCGGCCCTCCAGGAGCGTGGCACCATGAGGTCCCACCCCCTCCTCGCGGCCCGTGTACTTCGGACAGACCTCGATACGACACGTTTTGCCATGGCGACCAGCCGATCGGTCGGCTCGGCCGTCGTGCGGAACAAGATCAGGCGGCGGATCCGTGAGGCACTGAGGGCGATGATGCCGTCCGTCCAGCCGGGCTGGGACGTACTGCTGATCGCCCGGCCGGCGCTCGTCGGTGTCGACTACGAGATGGTGGTGAAAACGCTGCACCGGCAACTCGCCCGCAGCGGTGTTCTTGAAGGGAGCGATAGGTGAAGCACATCGGGATCGGGCTCATCCGCCTGTACCGATTCGTCTTCGCGTGGTTGCCGTCCTCATGCCGTTACGAGCCGTCCTGCTCTCGGTACACCGAACAGGCTGTCGAAAAGTACGGCCTGTTCAGGGGTGGCTGGATGGGGGTTCGGCGAATCGCCAGCTGCCACCCGGGCAACCCCGGCGGCTACGATCCAGTCCGTTGAACGAGGGAACCTGACGTGCCGTCCCGCATCTGGTTGAAGCGCGCTGCGCCGTTCCTGGCCCTGGCGCTCGTCATGCTCCTGGTGGCCGCCTGCGTGCCCGGCGGCGCGGCGAGCCTCCCACCGGGCGTGACTGCGGCGCCGACCGCCACTCCCCAGGCCGGCATTCCACTGGAGCCGGCGCCGCTCAAGGCCGATCCGTTCAGCGTCCTGGCCTGGCTGTTCACTCCGATCTTCCAAGCGTTCTTCATTACGCTCACCTTGCTCGACAAGGCGACCGGAAACATCGCCATCGCGATCATCCTCCTGACCCTGCTCATCAAGATCATCCTGATCCCGGTCTTCCGACGCCAGATCGTGTCCACCCGGCGGATGCAGCTGATCGGGCCGGAGGTCAAGGAGATCAACCGTCGCTTCAAGGGCGATCGGGTCAAGATCCAGCAGGCCACGGCGGCGCTCTACAAGGAACGCGGCGTCTCGCCGGCTGGCTGTCTACCCGCGTTCATGCAGATGCTCCTTCTGATCCCGCTCTACTCGGTCTTCAGCCAGGGGCTTCAGAACGTCAACCCACAGGCCATGCTCGACGTCTTCGGGTTCCGGATCCTCGATCTCGGCTGTGCCGCCGCACCGATCTTCGACGTCACCGGCCAGCACGTCCTCAACCCCTGCCTCAACCCGAACGCCTTCGGCGTCAACTGGGGCATTCCCGAGGTGTTCCTCGGCAAGCCCGGCGCTCTCTTCTCCGGACTGAGCATCCTGGCCGTCATCTCGTCACTCGTGCAGCTCGTGGCCTCGCGCATGACGATGCCGCCCGCTGCCGC
>JBDTOF010000275.1:0-7873 GCA_039933375.1 Chloroflexota bacterium | reverse complement strand
CGTTCGAACCAGCGCAGCTTGCCTTCGTAGAACGGGGATCCCACGATCCGCCCGTTCGGAGCATAGAGCGAGGCGACCCGAACGCCGCCGCAGACCGCGGACACCATCCGGGCCTCATCGAACGGATCGAAGTCGTCCTCCGTCGTCGCGAGGGTTGCGCCGGAGCTGCTGTCCCGGACTGGACCGTCGCCGAAGTTGGTGATGACATCCTCGGCGCCGACCCGGGTCGCGATCGCCACCCCGTTCCAGCGTCCCTCGCCATGGTGGACCAGGTCGTAGCCCAGCATTCTGAAGGGCATGACCGGGGCATCGGCGTCGGACAGCTTCGTCTCCTGGAGCAGCAGAACGTCAGGCTCCACGCGCTCGAGCCAGGTCTGTACCGCGTCCATCCTGGCCTTGAGGGAGTTGACGTTCCAGGTGGCGATCCGCATGGCGCGCGGGGCCTAGTACCGCCGGCCGCGCTGCCGGGCAAGGTCGAACGTCGCCGTGTCCGCGACGGCCATGACGGCCATCGTTCCTGCCTGGACCGGGTCGCTGACCACGAGATCGGCGACAGCGGCGGTCGAGCCGACCATGTTGAGACAGATGATCGGGATGCCCTGCTCGCGGAGCTCGCGGGCCGCATTGGTGATGTCGCCACCCATGATCGCGCCGGCCAGGACGAGGAGCCGGGCACGCGGCAGATCGGCCACCGCCCGGACCGCCGCCGCGATCTCCTTCTCACCGACCAGGGCGATGGTGTCCACCGAGATCCGCTCGCCGCGGAGGTTGTGCCGGTCGGCTTCGCTGACGGCCCCGAGGGCGACCTGCGCGACCTGTGCGCCACCCCCGATGACGATGACCCGCTTGCCGAAGATCCGGTCGAGCGACCGCGTCAGACGATGAGCACGAACCCCAGATGTTCCGTGCACCACGCGGACGAGACGCTCCTCATCGAGGCCCTCAACCTCGATCTCGATCTCGACCGCGCCTTCCGGCGCCGCGTCGGGCTCATCGAGGCGACGGACCGTCGACAGTGTCCGGAGAACCCCGCCGGCCGCGCCGAGCCGCTCGATCAGGGCGGGGATCGCCACACTCGGGTCGTCCACGATTGCTCGCGCGGCGACCGTGGCGGGAAGGTTGGGGCGTCGGGCCATATGGTGAGCGGCTCGCGGGCCGTCAGCGGGTCCGAAGGTCGGAAACGCTCATCTGGTGCGGATCCGCGCCGCCCGAAGCATCGTGCTCCTCGTAGGGCAGATCGAGCGCCTTGAACGCCTCGCGGGTGGCCGCCGGGTCCGACGTCGTCAGCATCAGCGCCCCGTCGGTGTCCTCGGCCACGCCGACGATTCCGGTGATGTTGACGGAGCGCTCTCCAAGAGCAGCCGCCACCCGGGCAAGCGATCCCGGGCGATCGTCCAGATGAACCGTGAACCAGACCGACAACGGACACCTCCTGTTCCACTGATGGTAGCGGACCCGCTACGCTTCGCCCCGATGTCCCTACCGGCTCGTGCCTACCGACTCATCGGCCATTTCTCGGTTTCTCGGGCCGACCGATTGCTCCATCCCTACCTCTACCGACTGACCGGCGGGAGGGGTGTCCTGGGTCGCGTCATGGGCTGCGAGATGCTGCTGCTGACGACGAGGGGGCGGCGAACGGGAAAGCCACGCACCGTAGCGCTGTTTGCCTTTCCCGTCGATGAACCGGCGAATTCGTGGGCCGTCATCGGGTCACGCGGGGGGAGCGGCGGCATCCCCAGCTGGTATCGGAACCTCGAAGCCGTCCCCGACGCCGAGATCCAGGTCCGCCGGCAGCGTCGGAGCGTCCGGACCCGCGAGATCTTCGACGAAGCCTACGAGGCCGTCTTCGAGCAGGCGGCCCTGGCCTATCCCGGGTACCGCCTGTATCGAGCCGAGGCGTCGCATCACATCCCGATCGTTGTGCTCGAGCCTGCGGTCGGACAGATCGCGGCCAGATGAGCCCCGCTGGCGGAGGACCATCGCGACACGGGCCGCCTGCTGCTGGCCCCGTGATCCAGGTCTTCGGCCGCGAGGATTCGTCAGACACCCGGGCCGCGCTCCGGTTCTTCAAGGAGCGACGATTCACCATCCAGTTCATCGACCTGCGCCGCAAGCCGATGGCCGCGGGCGAGTTCCGCCGGTTCGTCGACCGGCTCGGCCCGGCGGCGCTGGCGGACACGACCGGTCGACACTGGGCAGATCTCGGACTCGGTTACCTGAAGCTGGAACCGGCCGAGTTGGCGGAGCGGCTCCTTGCCGACCAGCGACTGCTTCGCCTGCCGCTCGTCCGAATCGGCAATGGCGTCGCCGCTGGACGCGACGAAGGAGCCTGGCGAACGCTCCTGAGCGGCTAGCGCTCCTGAGCGGCTAGCGCTGCGCGGGGGTCGATCCGCGCACGATGAGAGCGGCTCCCAGCAGCACGAACGCTGCGCCGATCACGATCCATTTCGGATCGCCGACCATGAAGCTGTTTCCGGCGGTCAGGATTCCCAGGCCCTGCAGGATCCAGATCAGGCCCGAGAAACCGACGGCGATCCCGAGGGTCCTCTTGAGTGGTGAGCGCCGCCGAATTGGCGACTGGAACTCCGGATCGTGCCGGTCGAGTCGGGAGTCGTCGGAATCTGGGTCGTTGCGCGGGCCAGTCTGGTCTCGTTGGTTTGTCATCGGGGTAGGATGCATCGTCTCGCCTGCGGGCGGGTGAAGCAGCAGGAGGTCCAGCGCGTGGCGAACGGCGAGCACCCTGACGAACCCAGCAGTGACCATCGACGGAGTGGCCGCCGGACGTACGGCCCGCGCGCGGTGGCGCGCCTGAAATCTGGCGACCCCACGATGACCGAGGACCGCAAGCTGCTCGAGCGCTCGGAGCGTCCGACCTTCCTGAACACCGATCCATGGCGGGCTCTGCGCATCCTCGCTGAATTCGTCGAGGGCTTTGATGCTCTGGCCGCGCTTGGGCCCGCGATCACGGTGTTCGGCTCTGCTCGCGTCGGGCAGGACTCGCCCGTCTACGCCACGGCCCGCGAAATCGGGCGCCTGCTGGCAATCGAGGGCTATGCCGTGATCACCGGTGGCGGGCCGGGCGTGATGGAGGCGGCCAATCGCGGCTGTCAGGAGGGCGGCGGGCTGTCCGTCGGCTGCAACATCGAACTACCCCACGAGCAGAGCATCAACGCCTACGTCGATCTCGGCGTCGAGTTCCGATACTTCTTCGCCCGCAAGACGATGTTCGTCAAGTACGCCGATGGCTTCGTCATCCTGCCAGGTGGCTTCGGCACGATGGACGAGCTATTCGAGTCGCTGACGCTCATCCAGACTGGCAAGATCCGGCACTTTCCAATCGTGCTCATCGGGACCGAGTTCTACGGCGGGCTGCTCGACTGGTTCCGGAGCCGCCTGGTCGCCGATGGAATGATCGGCCCGGGAGACGTCGATCTGATTGCGGTCACCGATGACCCGGTCGAGGCGGTCGAAATCATTCGTCGCGGCGTGCATCCTCGCAGAGGAGCCGACGGAACGTCGGACTGATACGGCTCGACCTATCCAGGGATCGAGACCTCCACCCGGCCGTCAACGATCCGGACCGGGTAGTAGCGAATTCGGCGAACGCGGGTCAGTCGGCGGGCCTCTGCCTTTCGCCCGGGGACGTCAGGTTTTGGCTCGCGGCCGCCCGGCGTCCAGGTCGGATGGTCAACGCCGTCGGCATCGAGCCCGCCCGTCGTCGGCATCTGAACGACGTCACCGGTCGACAGATCGAACCGGCCCTCGTGCAGCGGGCAGGCGACGATGCACCCGTCGAGTTCGCCCAGGCTGAGCGGTGCTGCCATGTGCGGGCAGCGATCAGCCACGGCGACGATCCCCACGCTCGTATGCGCGATGAGGACATCGAGGTCTCCGAAGGTCACCCGACACATCTCACCGGGCGGCAGGTCGGCAACCGCGAGCGCCGGCGCCCACGATGGGGCGGATGCGCCCGGGGCCGTGAGATGGGTGGGGAACGGTGCGGGCGTGGGAACTGGGGAGCGAGTCATGCCAGCGGAGGGTACCGCAGCGGCAGGCGGGCGCCCTTGATCCTGGGGCGGCGGCCGGGGCCTGCGTTGGCGGACCCCGGAGCCAGTACGGACAGCCCTAGATGGCGATCGCGGGCTCGGGCGCGTGATCTCCCATCGTCTTGCGCAACGGGATCTCGTGCATGAACAGGGCGAACAGGAAGGCCAGGATGGTTGCCCCGGCGGCCAGGTAGAAGGTGTGGGCGATCGCCAGGCTCATCGCGTTCGCGAACGCCTGGTCGAACTGCGCTACGAATGGCGCCAGGAACCCCTGGGCTTCGAGCGGGGCACCCTTGAGGATTGCCTGGCCAAAGCTCTGGCCGACGCCAGTCTGGTTGTTGAGATCCAGGCCGGTTCCGTTCTGGAGCGCCCCGTTGAAGGCACTCTGGAATTGCTGGACGAATGGCTGGGCCTGAGCCGGAACCTGGGCGGCCATCGACTTGAAGACCGTGTCCGTCTGGGCGGGCAGCTCGTCGGTCAGGCCCTGCCCGAACAACGTACCGGCGATCGCCAGGCCCACGGACCCACCAATCTGGCGGAAGAACGTCAGGTTGCTGGTGGCCACCCCGAGCTTCGCGAATGGGACGGCGTTCTGGACGATGATCGTGAAGACCGACAGGGTCGGCCCGATGCCGAGGCCCGCCACGAACATCCACAGGAACAGGGCCGGGTACTCCGTATCGGACCGGAGCTGGGTCATCAGGGTGATCCCGACCGTCATGGCGATGAGGCCCGACAGAACGATGGCCTTGTACTTGCCCGTCCTCGAGACGAGCGCTCCGGCGATGATCGAGCTGCCGATGAGGCCGATCAGCATCGGGAAGATCAGGTAGCCGGAAGCTGTTGCCGTCTCGTTGCGGACGACCTGGAACCAGCGGGGCAGGAAGATGATCGCCCCGAAGAAGCCGAAGCTAACGAAGAACGTTGACATGATCGATGCGACGTAGGTCCGATTCCGCCACAGGTCGAGCGGCACGATCGGCTGCTTCGCCTTCGACTCGATGAAGACGAAGACGGAGCTGAGGAGCAGACCGATCGCGATGAAGCCACCGACGAACGCGTCGCCCCAGTCGCCGGACTGCTTGTTCGTCAGGCCCACGAGGAGGAACCCGATCGCCACGGTGAAGACGGCGGCCCCGAGGTAGTCGAGGTGGCGTGAGGTATCGGATCGCTTGATCGTCGGGAGCAGCTTCCAGATGACGGCCAGGCTGATGACCCCGACCGGGAGGTTGACGAAGAAGATCCAGTGCCAGCTGACGTTGTCCGTCAGGAACCCGCCGAGGCCTGGGCCGATCAGGAACGAGATCCCGAAAACGGCACCGAAGAGGCCCTGGTATTTGCCACGCTCGGCCGGTGTGAAGAGGTCGCCGATGACGGCGAGGGCGATCGGGAACAGTGCTCCGGCACCGAGGCCCTGGATGCCACGGAACAGGATCAGCTGCCACATCTCCTGGCTCAGACCGGAAAGGGCAGAGCCGATCATGAACAGCGAGATCCCGATCATCAGCATCGGCCGGCGACCGTAGATGTCGGACAGCTTGCCGTAGAACGGGACCGTGATCGTGCTCGTCAGGAGGTAGATGGTCACGACCCAGGTGTACAGGTCGTTGCCGCCGAGATCGGTGACGATCCGAGGCAGTGCCGTCCCGACGATCGTCTGATCGAGGGCAACGAGGAACAGGCCCAGGAGGACGGCCCCGAGAATCTCGAGTTTCGCTCGATGACTCAGGGCGAGCGCCGGATCCTCGGCGACCGTCGGGGTCTCAGTGACCTCGACCGGAGATGACTCCATCAGTGCGTTTCCCTTCCAACGTGATCCGCATCGTGCGGATGATCATGTCCGGTCCCGAAATCGGGCCCGAGTTCTGCCGTAACGGCCGCGCGGATGTCATTGAGCGCCCCGGCGACGCGCTCGAGCTGTGGTCGGTCGAGGTGCCGGAGAATGCTCTGCAGGCGGTCCTGCTTGATCGCCTCCATGGCATCGAGTGCCTGGCGCCCGCCCGGGGCGAGATGAACCAGCACGACGCGCCGGTCGTCGGCCACTCGCTCGCGCTCGACGAGGCCACGCTCGTCCATCCGGCCGACGATCCCGGTTGCATTGCTCATCGAGACGTCGAGGAGATCAGCCACATGGCTCATGTGCAACGCGCCGTGGTGCTCAAGCAGCCATAACACGTGCATGTGCGTCATGCTCATGCCGGACTTCACCAGGCGGCCAGTTCCGGCGCAGCGGAATCCCGCGATCATGTCGTGGACCGCGGCGGCGAGGTCAGCCGTGTTCGGATCGGCGCCTGGATTGGTTGCGTCCGAGTCGATAGTTTGCATGAAGTGAATAATTTAGCAGTCAACAACCAGCGGGTCAAGCAGGCTGTTTCGATGGCAGCGAACGGAGGTAGTTCATGCGTTTCGCACTGATGATCGAGGGTCAGCAGGGCCTGTCGTATGCCGACCAGCTGGCTGTGGCCCGTCGAGCCGAGGCGGCCGGTTTCGAGGCGTTCTTCCGTAGCGATCACTATGCGAGTTTCCCTGGCCCGTCCGACGCTCCGACGACCGATGCATGGACGGCACTGGCCGGTCTGGCCCGCGAAACGGAGCGGATCATGCTCGGCACGCTCGTCAGTCCGGTCACGTTCCGTCATCCCGGCTCGTTCGTAAAGGTCGTCACCACGGTCGACGAGATGAGCGGCGGACGGATCGAAGTGGGCGTCGGGGCCGGTTGGAACGAAGAGGATCACCTCCCGCTCGGACTCCCGTTCCCGGACATCACCACCAGGGCTGACCTGATGGAGGATCAGCTGGCGATCCTCCACGGCCTCTGGACGGAGCGCGATGGCTGGTCGTTTTCTGGGCACCAGATCAACGTGGAGGGCGGATTTCTTCGGCCGAAGCCAGTCGCCACCGAGGGGCGACCGACGGCGCCAAATGGTGCGGTTCGTCCGCGGATCATCATGGGAGGCCAGGGGTCACCCCGCGGACTCCGCCTTGCCGTGCGCTATGCGGACGAGTTCAACCTGGACTCGGCCTCGCCCGAGCAGGCGCGGGAGAAGTTCGCCAAGCTCGACGCGACCTGCCGAGCGGCGGGGCGAGATCCGGAAACGATCGTCCACTCGGTGATGGTCGGAACGGTGATCGGTGCCACTCAGGCCGACGTGACCAGGCGCCGCGAGGCTCAGCTGACGGCACTCGGGATCACGGGCGAAGAATCCAGTTCCTGGTTCGAGGCCCGAAAGGACGAATTGATCATCGGCACACCCGATGAGGCGAGGGCAATGGTCCGCCGCTTCGCCGATGCCGGCGTGGAGCGGCTGATGCTGCAGGATCTCCTGCCTCGGGACCTCGAAATGGTGGACCTGATGGGTGCGGAGCTGATCGGCCGAAGCTGACCTCGCCAGCGGTCAGCCGTCGCGCCGGAACGTCAGGTCGGTCCGGAGGTGGATCGCGGCCCCCGGCTCGAGCCAGCGCATGCCGTATGGCTCTCCGCCAAGAAGGCGTCGCAGGCCCTGCGGCGCTTGTGTCTCAGGCTCAACCGCTACGACGCCGTCCGCCCGCGGGCTGGCGGCCACGATGCACAAGCCAGAATCCGATGTCGCGCGGAGGGTCGCCTCGATCCCGAGCTCCGGCCATCGAAATCCGACTTCGCCACCCTCCGGATCCGGCCAGGTTGCATCCAGCCCGATGGCCATCGGGCGGCCCTCGCGCAGGTCCAGCGAACCGCGCACCGGCTCGAACTGTGCTCCTGGATCAACGTTCGACGGCAGGACCGTCGATGAGTCGATGCGGACTTCGACAGGACCCACGAACCACGGATGGATCCCGAGGCCGCCAGG
>JBDTOF010000274.1:0-3294 GCA_039933375.1 Chloroflexota bacterium | reverse complement strand
CCGCCGCCCGGCTGGCGCGTCCGCCTGAGCGAGCCCCCGCCCGGTCGCGCCGCGGAGCCGTGCGCTAGACTCGCCAGGTCGAGCGAACGGCCCACTCCGGCTCGCGACGTCACCCTTCGTGGAGGTTGTGCACCGATGTCCGTCGAATCGCTTCGCGCGAAGATCCGCGAGATCCCGGACTTCCCGAAGCCGGGCATCCTGTTCTATGACATCACCACGCTCCTCAAGGACGCGGAGGCGTATCGAGAATCCATCGGTCTGATGCTCGAGCCCTATCGCGATGAGAAGATCGACCTGGTCGTCGGGATGGAGTCCCGCGGGTTCATCTTCAGCGCCCCGATGGCCTACGAGCTTGGCGCCGGCCTCGTTCCGGTGCGGAAGCTCGGGAAGTTGCCCGCGGAGACGCTGTCGGTCGAGTACGCCCTCGAGTACGGCTCCAATACCCTCGAGATCCATCGCGATGCGATCCAGCCGGGCCAGCGGGTCCTGGTGGTTGACGATCTCCTCGCCACCGGTGGGACCGTCCATGGGACGATCGAGCTGATCGAGCGGCTCAAGGGCGAGATCGTCGGTCTGGCGTTCCTCGTCGAGCTGGACTTCCTCCACGGACGGGATCGGCTCGACGGCCGGCTCGTCACGAGCGTCATTCGGTACTGACCGGACCCGGATCGCGACGCCTCGGCGCATGAGCGGACCACCGCCCGATCCATCCCGCCGCCGGTTCTTCCGGCAGTTCGCCGGCGACGTCGTATCCAGTGCCGCCCAGGTCGTCGGAACCATCGGTGCCGTCCGCGATCAATCGGCTGCCGAGGCCCGGAAGCTCCTTCGCGGCGACCTCGTCGCGGCGGAAGCGGGCGCCACGATCGGAGCGGCGGCGGACCCGACGGCGGCCTCCGCCATGGCTCCGCCGACGGGCTTTCGAACGCCGTTCCGATTCGACGCGGACGATGTCCTCCTGATCATCGACCAGCGAGCGCTCCCCGATGCCCTGGTCGAGGTTCCCGTGCGGAGCGCACATGACGGCGCGCGGCTGATCCGGGACATGGCGGTCCGCGGGGCGCCCGCGATCGGGCAGGTGGCGGCCCTCAGCCTGGCCCAGAGTGCCTGGCTCGCGCGCAACTCTCCACCGAAGCTCCGGCGGACGCTCCTCCAGGCAGCGGCTCGGAACCTGGACACGGCCCGTCCCACGGCCATCAATCTCGGCTGGGCCGTGCAACGCCTCATGGATCGCTTCGAGGCGGACGATGCTGCCGAGGCGACGGGCCCGGAGATCGCGGCTGCGATGCGAGCCGAGGCCGAGCGGATCGTGGCAGAGGCGACCGACGACCACGGGCGACTGGCCGACGCGGGCTTCGCGATCCTCCCCGACGTGGGAGAGCGCGACCTCAGGATTCTGACCCACTGCAATACTGGGCCGCTGGCCTGCGGCCAGTTCGGGACGGCACTCGGCATCGTCCAGGCGGCGCACCACGCCGAGCGACCGATCCACGTCTGGGTCGACGAGACCCGCCCGTATCTCCAGGGCGCGCGCCTCACGGCGTGGGAGCTCAAGCAGGCTGGCGTGCCGCATTCGCTGATCCCGGATGTCGCGGCCGGCTCGCTGATGGCCGGTGGCGAGGTCGATGTGATCCTCGTCGGGGCCGATCGCATCGCTGCCAACGGGGACACGGCCAACCAGATCGGCACCTACTCGCTGGCGGTCCTGGCGGCCCACCACGGGGTCCCGTTCTACGTGTGCGCGCCGATGTCGTCGGTCGATCTGGCAACGGCCGATGGGTCCACGATCCCGATCGAGGAGCGCCCGGCCGAGGAAGTCACGATGGTCCGCGGCCAGCGAATCGCTCCGCTCGATACCGTGGTCCGGAACCCGGCCGTCGACGTCACACCGGCGGGACTGATCACGGGGATCGTGACCGACGAGGGCGTCCTGCACGCTCCGTATGACGAGTCCCTGGCGACGGCCATGGCGGCGCGCGTGGCCAGGCGGGCAGCCGAGGGTGCCGACTGATGGCGACGGTGGCGCTGTCGCGGCACGAGGCAGTCGTGACCGCATCCGTTACCACGGACCGAACGCTCCTGCGCGCCTTTCTCCAGCGAGATCCGCTCTACGCGGCCTATGCGATCTGCGACCTTGACGATCGCGAATTCCCACGTACCAGGTGGGGTGCTGCCTGGTCCGGCGGTTCGATCATCGCTGTCGTCCTCGAATACTCCGGTGGCTCGCCTCAGCCGATCTTCGTGATGGGCCAGGACGATGGGATTGCGGCCATCCTCGAGTCCGTGATCCGGCCGCGTCTCGCCTACATCGCGGCGCTCCCGGCGACCCTCCCGGCGGTCCAGCGCCGTTATCGGCTCGACGCCGGTCCGCAGATGGTCCGGATGGCAGTCAATCGGGATCGGTTTCGCCCGGCCGATGACCCGGGCCTCGAGCGTCTCGGGCCGTCCGATGCAATGGAACTGAACCGGCTCTACCAGCTCGGCTTCGGCTCGTGGCTTCCGCCCGGTGCCATCGGCGAGGGCGTCTACTACGGCCTCAGGGTGCGTGGGCGGCTGGTGTCTGCCGCCGGCACCCACGTTGTCAGTCAAACCGCGCGGATGGCGGTCGTCGGGAACGTCCTGACCCAGGCCGAGTTCCGCGGCCGAGGGTATGCGACCGCGGTCACCGGTGCGGTGACGGCCGAACTGCTGCGCTCGTGCGACCATGTCGCTCTGAACGTGCGGGCGGATAACCCGCCGGCCATCAGCGCCTACCGCCACCTGGGGTTCACCGAGCACGTTCGATTCGACGAGCGACTGGCTCATCGCATCGGCTCGCCGTGGTCCGAGCTCCTGTCCTCGATCCGCCATCACCTCAGCCCGCGCAAGGAGCCACCTTCCACATGACCGCTATTCCCGGAACCGGTTCATTACCAGCCCATGACGTGACCGACCTCGGCCGCGCGGCCGAAGGTGTCCGCCGGATCGAGTGGGCCGAGCGCGAGATGCCGGTCCTGCGGCTGATTCGCGAGCGCTTTGCCGTCGAGCGGCCGCTTGCCGGCGTGCGCGTCGGCGCCTGCCTGCATGTGACCAGCGAGACGGCCAATCTGATGCGGACCCTCAAGGCAGCTGGTGCGGAGGTCACGCTCGCCGCCTCCAACCCGCTGTCGACGCAGGACGACGTCGCGGCCGCTCTCGTCGCGGAGTACGGGATCTCCACCTACGCCCGCCGCGGCGAGGATCGCGACACCTACTTCGCACACCTCAACGCCGTGGCCGACATCCTTCCGCAGCTCACGATGGACGACGGCTGCGACC
>JBDTOF010000273.1:0-1820 GCA_039933375.1 Chloroflexota bacterium | reverse complement strand
ACCAGTTCTTCTCCGTCAACCACTGGAGCGGCACGTCCGGGTGGTTCGGGCAGATGGTCCCGCGGGCCGTTTCCTGGACGTCCGATGCGTTCCGGAAACCCTCGTTGGCGCAGTACCAGCCCTCATAGGTGCCGACGTAGATGTCACCATTGGCGTGGGCACGTCGCACCATCTCCTGGGCTGCCTTGACGTGATCCGGATCGGTGGTCCGGATGAAGCGATCGGGCGAGATCGACAGCGCGGCTTCGGCCGACTGGAACAGCCCAACCTTCTCGTCGACGAATTCGCGTGGGGTCCTGCCCTCCTCGGCGGCTCGCTCGGCGATGTTGACCGAGTGCTCGTCGGTCCCGGTCAGGAACCGTGTCTCGTCGCCCTTCATCCGGTGCCAGCGCGCAATGACGTCCGCGCCGATCACCTCGTACAGGGTGTGCAGCCCGGGCTTGTTGTTCGCGTAGGCGATCGCGGTGGTCAGGTAGTAGATGGGCCGTTCGCTCATGGGATCGGGATGGTATCAGCGCCGGACGTCAGCCCGAGCTCCGGTGGCCTCGAGCGGCACACGCCGCCCACCTAGTGACGGAAGTGACGGGTACCCGTTTGGAGCATGGTGGCTCCTGCTGCATCGGCCATCGCGATCACCTCCGCGTCACGCATCGAGCCTCCAGGCTGGGCGAAGGCACTCACGCCCGCTTCGAGGCAGACCTCCACGGCATCCGGGAACGGGAAAAACGCGTCCGAGCCGCACGACGCGCCGCGTAGCGCGTCATCGCCAGCGAAGCGCCGGGCCTTCTCGACGGCCTGACGCGCTGCATCCACCCGCGAGACCTGGCCGGACCCCATGCCGATGAGGGCACCGTTCTTGACCAGCACGATGGCATTGGACGAGATCCCGCGCGCCAGACGCCACGCCAGCTCAAGATCGGAACGTTCCGCGTCGCTCGGGGCCCGTTTGGTCGCGACCTGCCACGAAGCGAGATCTTCCGGGGCGATATCGGGCACGGTAACGAGTACCGCGCCGCCGGTTGAGCGGATGCTCGCCCGCGGGGAGGCTGTCGATGCTGGTCCCTCGGTGGACAGCGTCGGATCCACGAGCACCCGCAGGTTCGGCTTCGAGGCGAGGATGGCTCTTGCCGCGTCATCGAATGCCGGTGCGACTACGACCTCGAGGAAGATGGCGGTCAAGCCACGGGCGACCGCAGCGTCCACGGTTCGCGTCAACGCCACGACGCCACCAAACGCGGACACCGGATCCCCGGCGAGTGCCGCCTCCCACGCTCCGAGCAGCGTCGAGCGCTCGGCCGCACCACAGGCATTCGTGTGCTTGACGACGACGCAGGCGGGGCCTCGGAACTGACGCGCGAACCCGGCGGCGGCGGCGGCATCCAGGACGTTGTTGTACGACAAAGCCTTGCCCTGGAGCGGTGGCTGGTCGCCGGCGAATGGCCCAGCCTCCGCGTCCGGACCGGGACGTCGATAGCGGGCCGCGGGTTGATGCGGATTTTCACCATAGCGCAGCGTCTCGACCTTCTCGAGTCCGACGGTCAACGTCGGTGGATACGGGTCGGTGGCGCCGGGCATGCCCGGCCAGTCCGGGAGTTCGACTCCGGCGGCCGCCATACGCTCCGGCAGCTCGGACGCGATCCGGGCATCGTAGGCCGCCGTGTGCCGGAACGCCTCGACGGCGAGTGCAGCGCGGAAGCCCGGGGGCAGGGACACGCCACGGCCGGCACCGAGCGCCTCAAGAACCTCCACATACCGGTCAGGCGAAGTGACGATCCCGACGCTCGCGTGGTTCTTGGCCGCCGCCCGGACCATGGACGGCC
>JBDTOF010000272.1:0-1714 GCA_039933375.1 Chloroflexota bacterium | reverse complement strand
GGCGGAAGGCCTCGTAGTCGCTGACGTTGCCCTCGAACCAGCGGACCTGGCTGTCTCCCTCGAAGGCCAGGATGTGGGTCGCGATCCGGTCCAGGAACCAGCGATCGTGGCTGATGACGACCACGCAGCCCGGGAACGACTCGAGGCCCGCCTCAAGGGCGCGCAGCGTGTCGACGTCGAGATCGTTGGTGGGTTCGTCCAGGAGCAGGACATTGCCGCCGGTCTGGAGCAGCTTGGCAAGGTGCACCCGATTGCGCTCTCCTCCCGACAGCGCGCCAACGAGTTTCTGCTGGTCCGTGCCACGGAAGTTGAAGCTGGAGACATACGCGCGGGCCGGGATCTCCCGCGTACCGACCTTGACCACCTCGACGCCGTCGGTGATCTCTTGGAACACCGTGAGGTCACCCCGCAGATCGTCGCGGCTCTGGTCGACGTAGCTCAGCTGGACCGTCTCCCCGATCTGGATGGAACCCTTATCCGGGCCTTCCTGGCCAACGAGCATCCGGAACAGCGTGGTCTTGCCGGCACCGTTGGCGCCGATGATCCCGACGATCCCCGCCCGTGGCAGCGAGAACGTCAAGTCCTCGACCAGGAGCTTGTCGCCATATCCCTTACGCAGATCCTTGACCTCGATGACCGTGTCCCCGAGCCGGGGTCCGGGTGGGATCGCGATCTCGAGCTCACGGGCGCTGCCCTTATCGTCCTGCGCTTCGGCGAGCAGCTCGTCGTAGGCACTGAGACGCGCCTTACCCTTCGCCTGGCGAGCCCTCGGAGACAGTCGCACCCAGTCGAGCTCGCGCGCCAGCGTCCGCTGCCGTGCATCGACCGTCTTCGACTCGTGGGCCATGCGCTCCAGCTTCTGCTCCAGCCAGCTCGAGTAGTTGCCCGAGAACGGGATGCCCCGGCCGCGGTCCAGCTCCAGGATCCACTGCGCGACGTTGTCCAGGAAGTAGCGATCGTGGGTGATCGCGACCACGGTGCCCGCGTACTCCTGGAGGAACCGCTCGAGCCACTCGACGGACTCCGCATCGAGGTGGTTCGTGGGCTCATCGAGCAGTAGGAGGTCCGGGTGCTCGAGGAGCAGTCGGCACAGGGCCACGCGTCGCTTCTCGCCACCGGACAGGATCGTGACGTCTGCATCATCGGGCGGACAGCGGAGCGCATCCATCGCAATGTCGACGTTGCGTTCCAGGTTCCAAGCGTCCGCGGCGTTGATCCGATCCTCGAGCGCCGACTGCTCGAGCCCGATGGCCTCGTAGTCGGCATCCGGATTGGCCCACTTGGCCATGACCGCGTGATACTGGTCCAGCAGATCCTGGACCGGCCGAACGCCATCGAGCACGTTGCCCTTGACGTCCTTCGCCGGATCGAGCTGCGGCTCCTGACTGAGATACCCGACCGTGAACCCCGGCGTCAGGCGCGCTTCGCCGGTGAAGCCGTCATCGAGTCCGGCCATGATCCGCAGCAGGCTCGACTTGCCGGCCCCGTTTGCCCCGATGACGCCGATCTTGGCGCCGGGATAGAAGGACAGGGAGATGTTCTCGAGCACGGTCCGATCGGGCGGATAGTGTCGGGCGAGCCGGTACGAGGTGTAGATGAATTCGTGAGCCATGGGTGGCTAAGGGTAGCGACTGCAGGCGTCAATGGCCCTGCGGGCCGTCGTCGGGGCTATTCCGCGAGGAGGGTATCCAGCCCGCGGGTCAGCCCAACGCGC
>JBDTOF010000271.1:0-15515 GCA_039933375.1 Chloroflexota bacterium | reverse complement strand
ATCGTCGATGGCACGGCGATGCAGGTCGAGCAGGCCGGAGCCGGCGTGGGCGTGGCGGTCGCCGCGGTCGGGGCCAGCGAGGGGGTGGGCAGGTTTGCGCACGCCAGTGGTGTAGATAGGAACAGCATCGCGAAGAAGCCACCGGCCCCGATGGATCGGTCGTTTCGCGCGCTGCCACGACGCCGTTGGCTCATCTCATTGCTCGACCTCGGGACCTGAAAGCCGGACCGGCCCAGATGCTCTCGGCGTTCGAGCTGGTTGGCTGCGAGTGAGGACGGCGGCCCTTTTGTGGGTCGCTGTTGCGTAGACCGCATCATCGACCCCAGGTTCGGTTGGATGGGGTCATTGCCTCGATCTGCGACCGCCCGCAGCGACGACAGAAGCGGGCTCCGCGCGCTCGCGAATCTGCGCAATGTGGACAATCCGGCGTTAAGTCGCGTCCGTCCTCGGACCTCTTCCAGGGTGACGCGAGGGATCGTCCTCCGATCGTCAAGGCTGGCGTTCCTGGCCCGACTGGCAACAATGGACGAAGCGACAGAGGATCCGGCGGACCTATGTCGCGGGCGGGCTGCGCCGCAGCCGAGGTTGCGGGGGCGGCACCTTCCGCAATGTCGGGTCGGCCGTGTATTCGGTTGACCATCGCCAAAAGTAGGCGAGCCCGCGATCCGGGAAGGCGGCCATCCACACGGTTAAACCGATCATCTCGCGTTTGCCACGTTCGGTGAATGAAATGACCAACGATCGCTGCGGTCATGCCGATCAAGACCGATAACACGAGATCCAGCACGGCGCCAGCTTACGCCGAGCACCGCAGGGACGCCTCGGATGCCTCATCATGAGGGGGCCTATCGAGCCTCTCGCACCAAACGCAGATCGGGCGCTTCCTGGAGACAAAGGTGCTGTTCCGCATCGTGCGCGCTGGGGATCAACGCTTGCTCGCTGACATCTTCTCCGACATCGGGGGGAGGTTCTTCCGGCCGCACGCCTTTACGACCGATGAGGCCCAGCGGCTCGCGGAGTACTCCGGGCGCGATGTCTACGCGATCCTTCTGGATGGAGCCCGCCCTGTCGCATACGGGATGCTTCGTGGATGGGACGAGGGGTACACGACGCCTTCAGTCGGGATCGCGGTGCGAAGTGACGCACGAGGCAAAGGCTTCGGCCGTCTGATGATGGCCCACCTCCACGCTGAGGCCCGGGCCCGCGGCGCGGTCAAGGTCCGGCTTCGGGTACACCCGGATAACGTCGTGGCCAGGCGCCTGTATGAGTCGCTTGGGTATGTGTACGGCGGCAAGGATCGAGGCGAACTCGTCATGGAGGTAGACCTTGCCGGGAACGTGGTACGCACGCATCCGGCGAAAGCTTGAGGACGGCAATGAATATTGAGAAGTTGGCCGAGCTGGTATGCCCATCGTGTCGTGGCACCCTGGCGGTGTCAGGGAACCCGATCCGGCCCACGTTCACCGACGACGATCCCTCTGAATTAGTAGACGGCTTTCTCCGGTGTGACTCTTGTCGCACCGCCTACCCAACGATCCAGGGAATCGCGATCTTGGTCCGACACCCAATGAACTACCTCACCTCCAATTACCTCCTGTTGAGCAACCTGATCGGGAAGAGCGCGGTCAGCTCTGATATGCGGACGTATCTCGAGGAATCATGCTACGACCTCGTCCAGCCGTGGGGTAAGGCGCGGTTCTATGACAGTCCCGACGCACTCAACATGTACATCTCCTCGCACTACGATCAGCTGAGTACCGTCGTGGGAAAGGACACGGATCGATTCGCTCGGTTTGTTGGGTCCGACGACCAGAGCTTGTTCAACGCCGTTGCCGAGATGCTCGACGACAACATTCGTGGAGAGCGACAGGTTGCTCTGGACGTCGGCGCCAATGTGGGTGGCATGACGTGGCGACTTGCCCAACGTTATGGCTATGTGTACGGCATCGACACAGCTCTGGCCACCATCTCCACAGCCAGGCGCGTGTTACTGCACATGCCAACGAGGATGGCGCGTTACCGGCTATATCAGGAGGGTCGGCGCTTCGAGTATCGGGACCTGGCCATCGAACGACAACGCAACATCGAATTGCTGGCAGCTTCGGGATTGGCAATGCCCTTCGCGGATGCCCATTTCGATCTCGTCAACTGCTCAAATGTGATTGACGTCGTATCAGATCCAGAGGGGTTGATCACGGAACTGGATCGAACACTGAAGCCCGGCGGGTTGATGGTCATGACCGATCCGTACCGCTGGGAACTTGGCGACACAGAGATCGAGAACTGGATCGAGGGCGACGAGGGAGGAGCCAGCGCAGAAGCGTTGGTGGACGCGCTCAACGGACGCGGCTACGAGATACTCGAAGAACGGGACATGGTTCCCTGGCTTCTTCGACGATACCGGCGACATTACTCAGTCTGGCTCAATCACTGTGTCATCGCCCGCAAACAGCTGCAATAACTACGGCCGCGCCTGGCTGGCTACGGCCTTGATCAATGCCTCGCAAACGTAGGCGACGTCGGCCTCGGGGAGGCGAGAAGAGAATGGAAGCGCGAGGGTCGAGGCAGCGACCCGCTCCGTGACCGGAAAGTCTCCGGGACGATGACCGAGCTCCGCGAACGCCGGCTGGAGGTGGAGAGGGCTGAAGTACGGCCGCGTCGGCACCCCGGCGGCATCCAGATCCTCGATGAGCCGCGTGCGATCGATGGCCGGATCGAGCCGAACCACGAAGACGAACCAGTCGACGTCCTCGTCGGGACCCTGGATGGGCAGACGCAGCCATCCGTAGCCCTCAAGCGCGGACTCGTACGCTTGCACCACCCGTCGGCGGCCGGCGCGCAGCTCCTCGATCCGCTCGAGCTGCGCTACACCGATCGCGGCGGAAAGCTCGTCGAGCCGGTAATTGAAACCGAGACGGATGTGACGAAGCCATGTGCCATCGTCATCCCGGCCCTGATTGCGAAGGCTCCGGAATACCGTTGCGAGCGCCGGATCGTCCGTGACGACCACCCCGCCTTCGCCGGTCGTGATCTGCTTGTTGGGATAGAACGCGAAGACAGATGCGTCTCCGAACGAGCCCATCGGTCGCCCCGAGGACGATGAACCGAGTGCTTCACAGGCGTCCTCGATGAGCCGCCAGTCGCGCTCCCGCGCGAGCTCGGCGAGCTCGGTGATCCGGCACGGCCGACCGAACACGTGGACCGGAAGGATCCCCTTAAGGCGCTGACCCCGTGCCTCGCCGACCAAGTCGGGATCCAGGCCAAGCGTTTCTTCCTCGATGTCGACGAACCGAGGACGGGCGCCTTCATACACGAGACAGTTCGCCGAGGCAACGAAACTGAACGGGGTCGTGATCACCTCGTCGCCGCGCGCGATCCCCAGCGCGCGCACCGCCATATGTAGACCCGCCGTACCGCTGCTGCACGCGATTCCGAAACGCCGGCCCGCTAGGCGCGCCACGCCGGTTTCGAAGCTCTCAGCAAAGGAACCCAGGGCCAGGACGCCGCTCGCGAGGACCTGCTCGACGAGCTCACGTTCCCTGGTGCCCAGCGAGGGCTGGGCAAGCGGGATTCGCCTGATCGTTGTCATCGCGACGGATCGCTGACGACCGAAATGGCCTCAAGCCTCTCGAGGTACTGCGTCATCGCGGCGAGTGATTTCACGAACGTCCGTTCACTAACAATCTCTGAGCCATGGGGACTTGACCATATGTCCGGGCCCGGTTGCGGTCAACCGCCTTATCCACAGTAGTCCCGGCTGCGCCCGGCCGCCCTGTCACTCGCGGCGGGCATGATGCGAAGTCGCTTCGTAGGTCGGTTTTGGTCCAGCCGCGCGCATCCGCACCGGGATGCCTGCTGCCAATGGGTCCGCCGGGATCCGGTGAGGCGCGATCGGGTCAGCGACCGACGCCTGCAGACCGGCCCCCAGTAGTACCCAGAACAGCACGATCACCGGGTACCCGAATGGCGTCTGGCTCAGTCCGGCGACCGCCACAAGAACCGCCACAAGCCGGAGTCCAAGACGGTGCGCGGAGCGGCTGACCGAGAACGCCGCGCCCAGCAGCGATACGAGTGCAACGACATATAGGATTGAGCCCTGAGCGAACAGTCGGAACCAGGTGCTGTCGACGGAAGTGCCGAGGAGCAGCTCTGGTGAACCCCATGTACCCCAGGGGTAGACTGAGTTCAAGGCAGTCACGGCAGCCCAGAAGTCCAGGCGCCCCGCAAGGTTGGGATCGGCCTGCGGGCCCACGGCCAAGACCTCGAGGAGCGCGCCGAAGCGGTCGCCTCGCAATGCCTCCGGCGCGACCAATGACGTGATCGACAGTGCAACGACGAACGCAAGGGTGAACGACAGGAACCCCTTCAAGGTCCTCGCCGACAAGCCACCCCGCGAGGTGACGGATAGCAGCGCGGCCACGACCAATGCGGCCAGCAAGGCGACTGCGCCGCCGCGTGATTGGCTGAGCAGCAGCGTCAAGACGCTCAGGGCCACCGCCGTACCTCGCAGCCACGGTGTGACCCACCTCCAGCTGAGGATGACCGCGAACCCCGCCCATAGGCCAAGCACATTGGGATTGAAGTACAAGCCGCTGCTCCGACCTTGCACGAACGTGAGCGGGTCCTGTAGGGACGAATCCCACTCATGGAACGGGGTGAAGAGCTCCCAGCCAGGTCCTCGCGACAAGTAGACCGCCTGGCCGGCTGCATACAGGAACTGGACAGTGACGGCGACAAGGAGCCAACGTGACCAGGAGCCGTCGCGGCTCGACGACAATGCCGCCCCGATGACCAGGAAGGACAGTCCGGTGGTTGCTTCCGTGAGCGAGAGGAGGGTTCGCTCCGGGAATGCATTGAACATGACGCCGAGGACTGGAAACAGGGCCGTCAGCGCGAGGTATGGCAGCACCCCGAGCAGGAACGCGGGCTTCCCCAGGAACCCAAGGCTGCGGCCAATCCCATAGCGAGCGATCGTCACGAGTGCGGCAAGCGGAGCCACGATGGTCAGGAGCGGCAACACCCCGCGGCCGCCAGTAGTGATGCCGACCAGCCCCCGATCGGCCAGGATCGCACAGGCGAGGACGAAAGGGATGAGCAGCGTGGACCGTCGTCCGGCGACCTGAAGATCGCCGTTAGTCGCGCGCCAGGCCAACGAGGATCTCATGGGTCCGGCCGGCCGACGCATCCCAGGAATACTCCGCGACCGCCGCAGTTCTGCCACGCTCGCCCATCTGACGTGCCAGCTCCGGGTCGCCGGCCAGTGTCGCGACGGCGCCGGCGATGGCCGAGGGATCACCGGGTCGGATAACGATGCCGCAGGCATGCGCCGACACGATGTCGGCCTGACCGGGCAGATCGGTGACGACGACCGGCACCCCAGACGCCATCGCCTCGAACAATTTCAGTGGGACGACGCCCGTGCGTGCGTGAAGTTGCGCCGACTTTGGTGCGATCGCGCCAAGGCTCCTGGCGACGATGCCGCTGACATCACGGGGAGGCAAACGGCCGAGATAGGTGACCCGCGGATCCACCTCGGCCTTCGCCCGGACAACATCGGTCAGGACGCCGTCGCCGATGATGACGAGCGAGACGTCCGGGGGCCACGTCGGACGGTCCATCGCCGCAAGCAAAGTGTCAATACCCTGCCACGTGGCCAAGGTGCCAGCAAAACTGACGAACTTCGTCGGCAATATCTGAGCGGTTGACGCGGTCGACGCACTCGGCGTGAAGAGCTCCACGTCAGCGCCGTTGGACACCACATGGCATTGCCTCGCTCCCGCCGCGCTTGACGACCGGCACAGCTCCGGCGTGACGGCTATGACGAGCGTGCTGAGACGCAACTGCAGGTAGGCAGAGGCACGGATCAACGGCAGGACCCAACGTGCTCTCGGCCAGGACGAGAGTACGTCGGTGTAGGGGCCGTTCACTTCGAACGCGACGGGTACACCGCGGAGTCTGGCCCAGACGACCGTAGGCAACGAGGCAAAGTGTCCGCGGATGTACATCACGTCGGGCCCGTCGCGCCGCAGGAGGAGACGGGCCTGCGTCGTGAGGCTGTCCAGGAGTCGCCGCGCCGGACCACGAACGCCGGCCCGGCTCGGCGGGTGCCACAGTGTCGTACGCCAACCGCGTGCCGATAAGCCCTTGATGATGCCTGTGACATGGGTGTGGCTTGCGTGGCCTTCGATCGGCAGCTCCAGACACAGGTACCAGAGCGTCCGGCTTGCTCGGTCGTGCCGGACACTCATGCGTGCGCCCGCAGAAGAGTGAGAACGCGCTCCGCTCGCTTGACCTCGTCGTACTCCTGGAGGGCGTATGCGCGACCTGCGAGGTTGAGCCCCAATCGCCCCGCCGCATGAGCCTCGTGATACGTCGCGACGGCATCCGCAACCGTCTCCGGCGTCACGGGCTGCACCCGGCAGACAAACGGAACGTCGTACGTGTAAACCACATGGCGGGCGTTGAACAGTCCCTCGACCATGCTACCGCCGCCGGCGTCGTGGCGTGGGATGCGGACGACCAGCGTCGTGTTGGCGTAGGCCTCGATCATGTCGGCCACCCATCCGTGCCACCGGACGTTCGACGGTGCAAGTGGCATGCCGTCGCCGGTATTGCCCACGATGTCGAACTGAATGTCGGGAAGTCGGTGGGCCACCTCCAGCATAATAGCCCCGCCGTAGAACTCAAACCGACGGGGAGGGAGATACGTCAGCACGCTGAATGCAGCCGGCAGCGGCGCGACGTCGTCGGGGATGTTGAACTTCCCGGGAACGTACGCCATCGTGACCTGGAGACCGACGGACTCGAGTTCGGGGACCAGCCATGGCGCGGCAGCGATATGGAGCTCGTCGCGTGTCGACGCCAAGGCGCGAGACCGCAGCGTTCCGGCCTGCGCTTCCAGGAGCGTGTCGAGCACATCCGTGCCCAGCCAGTAATGACACGGGACGGCGTCGGGCAGCGACCGGCGCAGCAGTGCCCAATACGCATCGAAGAGCCGGCCCCTGACCGTTGTGCCACCGATTCGGTAGCCCGCCCGCATGATGATGCAGCGCCTCGAGCGTGGCCTCGACCCGAGCAATCGGGCGTAACTGCGCTCGGGAATGAATCGCGCTCGGACGTCAATAGAATGCTCGTTGAGCGCGTTGGCGATGTGCGACCCCCAGTTCGGCTGGCCGAGGATCAGGACGTCGATCACGGACGCTCACCAGCAGTGTCATCTGGTTCGGCGAGCGGGCCGCAGCGAGGCTGACCCCCGCCGGCCGGCTGGCCCCAGATGGCCCTCGTGATCGCACGGCGGCGAGCTTCCGACGCCGCTCCAGGAGGGGTCCGTTGCAATTGCCGCGGAACTTGGGGTACACCCGTAGATCGAGGATCCATACGCGCCTCACTATACGGAGGCCGAAGTTCCGGGCGTCGACAGATCACAAGGTAAGATGATTCGTGGGGGCCCGAGGGAGCCCTCGTGCCGGTGCACGCAATCACCAATAGGGCTCGATCAACGGATTCTGGCGCCTCCGCTCCGGGGCGGGATGAGAGTATACAGCCAAGCACCGGGTCACGATCCCTGAAGGAGTGCCAACGACGTGACGACATTTGGAGCCCGTCAAGGGCGATCATAGACATGTCACATTCGATCGAAATGTGGGACGCGCTACGGGAACATAGTCGAGGATTTTCCGCTCGACCTGCCGTTCGGATGGCGGATGCCACGCTCACCTTCGCCGAGCTGTTCGCTACCGCCGAGCGAGCGGCGCGGGTCCTTCGACGGGCTGGGGTGGCTGAGCGAAGTTATGTGGTGTTTGCTGCGCCGAACTCTCTCGGCTTCGTTCCTGCCTTGCTCGCGCTTTGGCGCCTGTCCGCTACTGTCGGGCTGTTCTCCCCGCTGAATGGTCCGAGCGAGCTCCTCGCGGTCGCCGACGAGACGCGACCATCCGGTTATCTCGTTCCCACTGCGCTTGCGAAGTCGTGGGGGCCGGCCCTCGGCGCGCGGGCTCACGAGCTCGAGGTGGACATTGCCGGCGCGTCCTTCTCGTTCCTGTTTCCACGGGCCACCGACGGCAACGAGGTCGCCGCTGACGCGGCACTCATCAAGTACACGTCCGGCTCGACGGGAAGGCCCAAGGGGATCGCCCTGACCGCCGACAACCTCCTCGCCGAGGCTGAAGCCGTGATCAAGACGCTGGGCATCACTCCCGCTGACGCAATCTTGGCTCCGGTTCCCCTGTGCCATTCATACGGATTTGACCTGGGCGGACTCGCGATGCTTCGATCCGGAGCCACGCTTGTTCCGTCGGACGTGTTCGTCGCACGGCGCGTCATCGCTGATCTGGCGGAAGGTCGCTGCAGCATCTTCCTCGGAGTGCCGACGATGTACCGCATGCTCGTTGATACACGACTGGCCTCGGCCCCCAGCTTGTCGGCGGCTCGCTACTTGCTGTCGTGCACCGCGCCGCTGTCGCCATCGCTCATCGCTGCCTTTCACGACCGGTTCGACGCGGCCATCTGCCAGCATTACGGATCGTCGGAGGCTGGTGCGGTGACGACACACCTGCCATCGGCCGTACTGGGACGCCCCGATTCGGTCGGCCAGGCGATGCAGAACGTCACCTTGGCGATCAGCGATCTCAGCGGCCTCGAAGTGGCCCGAGGGCTGGAAGGTGAGGTGGTCGTAAGCGGCCCTGCGGTCGCTCGTCGGTACGTCATGGGGGCCGCGCACGACCGGCCTCTGGGAGACGGCACGTTCCGAATGGGGGACCTCGGCGTGATCGATACGGACGGCTTCCTGTACTTGAGGGGCCGGATGGACCAGATGATCAACGTAGGTGGATTCAAGGTGTCTCCGGTAGAGGTCGCGCAGGTGCTCGAGAAATACCCCCCGGTCAATGAGGCGGCCGTCATCGGAGCGAGCGATGGGCACGGCGAAGAAGTCGTCTACGCTGCCGTCACCCTTCGACTGGCGGCGACCGAGACAGAGATCATCGCTTTCTGTCGATCACAGCTTGCGGACTACAAGGTGCCGCGGCGGATCGACATCAGAGACGAATTGCCACGGGGTCCCACTGGCAAGATCAGGCTTCGCCCGAAGGACGTCCGTCTGTGAGTCAAGAGGCGATCCAGCACGAAGTACTTCGCGTGCTCCGGGAGGACGTCCTGCTGGGGAGTGATCGGGCAGTCGACCTCGACGCGCCCCTCGGGCCCGGAGTAGGGCTGGACTCACTTGCCCTCATGGAATTCCTCGGGGCGCTTGAGGGCGCGTTCGAGGTCGAGTTCCCCGAGACGCTCTGGAGCGATCGCAGTGACTTCACGCTCCGCCGTCTGATCGAGTATCTCGTGGTCACTAGCCTAGAACCTGGCTCCAACCGCTGAGCAGGTGCTAATAGGAGCCTGGAAGGATCTTCGCGGGATTCCCGGTCGCCAGCGATCGCTCCGGTACGTCCCTGTAGACGACGGAACCAGCCGCGATCTTGCTCTCTTCACCGACTTGGCGTAATGGCGCTACCAACGCATAGGCACCCAGAAACACCTTTCGCCCGATGGTGCTTCCGCCAGCCACCGCCGAATACGGCGAGAACGAGGAGTATCGGCCGACGCGACTGTCGTGGGCGACGCTGGCGTACATCACTAGCAGGACATGCTCGTCAAGTTCGGCGTAGGAACCAACGCTCGCATATGGGCTAAGGATGCAGCCGGCTCCGACACGGGCAGTCGGAGCGACATATGCGGTCGGATGGATCAACGTGAAGAACTCCGCCCCACGCTTCGCGAGACGCTGTGCCAGGGTCTCCCGGAGGTCTGGCGCGCCGGCCGAGATCAGGAAACGATCGTCGCCTTGCACTTGATACGTATGCGTGTCGCCGATGATCGCGCCGCCGCCGACGGCATCGAGGAGCCGCGGGTCATCGTCCAGCAGCCCCTTCGCGCTGAACTCGCCAGTGTGTTGCGCGGCGTCCTTCACATACTGAAAGACCTCCCGCCCGTACCCGCTCGCCCCGACCACGATGATGTTCTGCACCGCCCGTTACCCACGCCCGTCGGGTGGTATCGCGGTCACACGACGCGCACCCGCGCCCTGACGCGTGTCGTGAAGACGTCCGACTTCCGCCTCGACCGCGTCGAGGATCTCGCCGGACTCCACAAGAACCCTCATTCGGTCGTGGTCGACGTAGAGAGGGCGGTCCTCGTGGAGGTGAGGCACATGACGGCGAATCACGTCTCGGGCCGCGCGCGTCCCCCGTCCGGGCGTAAAGTCCCGCAGGTCCAGAGCCTGTGCGGCTGCCATGAACTCGATTCCCAACACCCCATTGGCGTTCTCGAGGATCCGGCCGTTCTTGATCGCGGTATTCATCGCCATGGACACAAAGTCTTCCTGATCGGCCGCCGCAGGAATCGACTGGACGGACGACGGCGCGGAGAGCATGCGTTGCTCCACGATCAGCGTGTCGGCGGTGTATTGGCTCAGCATCATTCCCGAGAACATCCCGCCGCTCGATGTCAGAAACGCAGGCAGACCCCCGCTCAGCGCGGGATTCGTGAGCCGATTGAGACGTCGCTCGGATAGCACGCAGACAGTCGTGACCGCGGCCCCGACGAGGTCCATCGGCAGCGAGACGGGGGTTCCCTGGAAATTGGCACCAGTCAGGATTACTCCTTCGTCGGCGAGGAAGATCGGGTTATCGGCGACGGCATTGAGCTCGATCTCGACTTGGGCGTGCGCATACGCAACGGCGTCGAGTGCGGCGCCGATGACTTGCGGCGAAGAGCGCATCGAGTAGGCGTCCTGGACCTTCGTCTCGATCCGATCTGACTGTAGATCGCTCCCGTCGACGACCTTCGTGATCGCCGTGGCGGCACGAATCGCACCCGAAAAGCCGCGCAGCTCGTGCAGGCGTACGTCGAAGGGCTCCAGATTCGCCAGTAGCGCTTCGAGCGTCATCGCGCAGGCGATCTCGGCCTGACGCAGCCAGCGCTCGATGTCGTACAGTTGGAGCGCCGACATCGCCGTGGTGACGTTCGAACCATTGATCGTTGCGAGGCCGTCACGCGCGTGCAGCCCCGGGGGACTGATTCCGGCTCGCGCCACGGCCTCGCCGCCGGGAAGCCGCTTACCCTCGTACCATGCCTCACCCTCGCCCATGAGAACGAGCGCGACCTGGGCCATCGGTGCGAGATCGCCGCTCGCTCCAACAGAACCCTGCTGGCACACCACCGGGGTGACCCCGAGGTTGAGCATGTCTGCGAGTGTTTGAGTGATCACCGGCCTGGAGCCCGAGTAGCCTCGAGCGTGAACGTTGATCCGGCTGGCCATCGCCGCCCGCACGGTCTCGATCGACGCCGGTTCTCCGATGCCCGCTGCATGGCTGAGGACCAGATAGCGCTGAAATGGTCCGATCTGCTCATCGGATAGGAGGACCTCGCTGAATTCGCCGATCCCCGTGTTCACCCCGTAGATGACCTCGCCCAACGCGAGCTTCTGGTCCACCATCGCGCGGCATCGGTTGATGCGATCGAGGGCCACGGGGTCGACTTCGACCTGCTCGCCGTGGCGGGCGATCCGCACGAGCTTGTCGATTGTGAGGGAGAAGCCGTCGAGGACGATCGTCATGGGCGGACATTCGCTGTTCGCTGACGCGCGATCAGAGTCGCTTCGCCGCCATGACTCTGCTCGGATCGCATCACGGCTCGTCACCGGTCAATCCGGTGAAATCGGAGTCCAGCGCCCCTTTGGGCCGAAACCCGCGCCCTCCGATGACCTGGATGACGGTAGACGCCAGGATTTGCAGATCCAGACCGATCGTCAAGTTGTCGACATACCAGACGTCGAGCTTGAAGCGCTCCTCCCAGTCGAGGAGTTGTCGGCCCCTCACCTGAGCCAGGCCGGTGAGGCCCGGCTTGACATCGTGACGGCGGGCCTGCTCGGCCGTGTACAACGGTAAGTACTGCATCAGGAGTGGACGAGGTCCGACCAGACTCATATCGCCCTTCACGATATTCCACAGCTCGGGAAGCTCGTCGAGGCTCGCGCGTCGCAGGAAGTAGCCGAGTCTCGTGAGCCGGTGGTGCTCCGGCACCGTTGGGCCCGGCAGGTCGCGCTCCATATGCATTGATCGGAACTTCACGAGCTCGAATGGGTGACCGAGATGACCCGGACGCATCTGCCGGAACAGGATGGGTCGCCCCATCGAGATCAGGATGGCGATCGCAACCAGCGCAAGAACGGGTGCCAGCAGAACCAGCGCCGCAGCAGCGATCACGATGTCCATCAGCCGTTTCATGCGCCAGCTCGCCAGGGCGCCGGTCTCGGCCCGACCATGCCGTTGCGGCGCATCGATGGACGTCTCTGCGGGTCGCGGACAATGACCGGATAGCGCGCCGTCAGACATGCAGCGGGCGCTCCTTCTCCCCGGTCGATGGTGCGCCGACGTACCGCGCGTCATCAGGTCCGGCGCCGCTCTCGAGGCGGCCTTGGTCGGCGACGAGCAGTGGGATGGTGTCGATACCGGGACCGGGTGGTATTGGAACAAGCGGCGCCCGACTGCCAACGATCGCGAACAGGCGCTCGCGAAGGGCGTCCTCGTCGCCGCCGTCGGCCAATCCCAGCAGTTCGAGCGCCAGGCCACGGATCTTTTCAGGCGGCTCGGAGCCGTGGGCGAGCATCACCTTCGGGTTCGCCGTGGGTCGCGCGGACTCATGATCGTAGAAGAGCTGCTCGTGAAGCTTCTCGCCAGGCCGAAGCCCCGTGAACACCACGGGCACTGTGTCAGGATCGCGACCCGCAAGGCGAACGAAGTCCCGAGCTAGATCCACGATCCTGATCGGTTCGCCCATGTCGAGGACGAAAACGTCGGAAGGTGTACCGAGTGCGGCGGCCTCGAGGATGAGGGACGAAGCCTCCGGGATCGTCATGAAGTACCGCGTCATCTCGGGGTGGGTGATCGTCAGGGGCTGTCCCAGCTCGAGTTGGCTCTGAAAGATCGGGACCACGCTTCCCGTCGACCCCAGCACGTTGCCGAAGCGGACCGAGACATATGCACGGCCCGTCCGTCGCGCTGCCTCTGCCACGAGCCATTCGGCGACACGCTTGGTGGCACCCATCGAACTCGTTGGGTTAACGGCCTTGTCAGTGGACACGAGGACAAACGTCGGCGTGCCGGCTGCGATCGCCGCGTCGAGGACGGCCATCGTCCCGCCGATGTTCACGTGGACGGCCTCGGACGGATGGGCCTCGATCATCGGCACGTGTTTGTATGCGGCGGCGTGAAGGATCACGTCGGGCCGACACTGCGCGATCAGTCGGTTCATCAGCGCTCGGCTGGCGACATTGGACAGCTGGACGGACAATTCCGGGCCAACATGCGCTGCGCGAGGCCGATCCTCGAGCTCTCGCTGGATGGCGTACAAGGCGCTCTCCGCTCGGTCCACCAGGACGAGGAGGCGCGGGGCGAGCGCGTATACCTGACGAGCCAGCTCCGACCCGATCGAGCCGCCCGCGCCCGTCACAATGACCACCCGATCGCGGATGATTCCTTTGACATCCTCCCCGAGGCGCTTCACTTCCGGGCGTCGGATCAGGTCCTCCACGCGCACGCGATGCACCCGGAAGGCATCAACGCTGCCGTCGAAGAGTTCATGGAGGGACGGTACGATCCGAACCTCCAAACCCGCAGCAATACCCGCTTCCGTAACGCGGCGGATGGCTGCCCCATCAGCCGCCGGCATGGTGATCAGCAATATTTCGGCGGCCGTGAGCGTGACGGCATCGGCCAGGGCGTCCATACCGCCATACACGGGCAGTCCAGCGATGCGTTGTCCTTTCCGCGACCGATCGTCGTCGAGGAACCCTACAGGCTTCACGCCAGCATGTAGCTCTCGGTCAGCGGAGCGCGCGATCATCGCGCCAGCTTCTCCCGCCCCAAAGAGCAACGCTCGAAGTCGACGGGGTGCGTTCGGCGACATCGGCCTCGCCGGCACGATCAAACCGGTAGCCCGGATCGCCAGGCGTGGCGCGGCGATGAACGACAGGCTCAGGAGCCCCTCAAGGGTCCAGAACGAAATGGGAATGACGGCGGTTCCTGGAGCGCCGACGCGCACCAGGACCAGGTAGTACAGGGAGACGGCCCCGGCAGAACCGACGAGGACTGCACTCATGATCGAGACGAGCTCGGGCATGCTCGCAATGCGCCAGAGACGCTGATACAAGCCGAATCGGACGTTGGCGGTCAGTCGGACGACCAGCGGCAGCAGGACGAATGGAAGGTATACGCTCAGGATCGAATCTGGATCCCCGGCGGTGGATCGCAAGGCGAAGGCGAGATAAATCGCGGCGCCTATTGAAACGAGATCCAGGATAATCAAGTGGCGACCACGCGTGCGACCAAGCTTCTGCGCGGTGGCGACGAAGAGGCGCTTGGCTGAGGACCGTATTCCCCGACCGACGAAGACTCGGATCACCACCATCAAGAGACCGACGGTGACCGAACGCGCCAATGCCGCAACCGCACGGGCGAGGATACGCAGGTCGAGCCAGAAGGACTGGTTCTCGACGTAATAGCCGTCGAGTCGGAGCGAGGCTTCCGAGCGCCCTTCAGTCTGCCCAGGGCCTTCATCGTCCGTCCTGGCTGTGCCGCGCCAAGATCGGTTGGCCAACTGCACGAGCCCCGTCAAGCCGGGTCGCATGCCAAGGACGTCCCGCTGTAAAGGATTTGCCCAGTCGATCTCCTGCGCCTCGCCAGGTACAGGTCCGACCAACGAGAGATCGCCACGCAGAACGTTGACGAGCTGTGGCAATGAGTCGATCCGCAGTGCACGGACGACCCGACCTATCCAGGCGTCGAGGGGGTCGCCGCTGCCGTTTGCTGCGGGTCCCGCTGCGCCTCCGTCAGTGGTTCGTAGCTTGATCAACCTGATCTCTCGCCCGCCCAGGCCGATCCGGACGGACAGGACGAAGATCGGACCCCCGACTGTGCCAAGCCAAATAGCAATCGCCGCTGCAGCGACCATTGGCAGCGCCACGACGAGCGCGAGCGATCCGAGAACGACGTCGACCGGCCGCTTCCACAGGCGCCGCTTGCGATTACCGACAATCCGTGGTGCGCCGCCGATCGGAGCCTGAGCCGGATGCGGCCGCGTCGTACCGTGGTGACCAGAAGCCAATGCCATACCCCAAGAACGGGCATGCGGGCGACATCGCGGTGGGGTGGGCGGTGACCCCAGCGAGGTCACGCGGCGGGTGCCGAGCTCGAATGAATCCTCGGCCTCCGGTTATTTTTCCCATACGCCGCACGCGCAGCTTATTCGACTATAGCCACCGGGGTTGCGGTCGGTCAACGGGGTTATCAACAGCCTTTCCACATTCCCGGCAAGAACCGGTGCTCGGAGGCACCGGTCGTTCGTTGCCCGCGACGTAGGCTGTGGGAGCCTTCATGGACTCACCCCGTATGGTGAGCCTAGACCCACTGGCTACTGGTACCCGTACTTCGTCTTGTTGGCGTTGTGCTGGGCGAGGGTCTTGGCGAAGA
>JBDTOF010000270.1:0-7466 GCA_039933375.1 Chloroflexota bacterium | reverse complement strand
CTTGGCATGCGACGACGGTTGCGAGCGGGTAGCGGTCGGTTCCACCCCGCGCCGCCGGTGAGTGCAGTGCTACAGGCGTGCTGATGGTGAGCCCGGTGGGATTCGAACCCACGACACGAGGATTAAAAGTCCCCTGCTCTGCCACTGAGCTACGGGCCCACGCGAAGGGTAGCGGATGGGCCGACGGACCCGGGGTGCGACGACGATCGGTCGTGCGCGTCAGCCCCGCTCGAACACCTCGGGGTTGACCGGCGTCGGGAGCCGCTCGCCGCGGACCCCTGCCAGCAGGTTCGCGGCGGCCATGGCCGCCATCTTGCCGCGGGTTGCCTCGGTCGCCGAACCGATGTGCGGCACGATCAGGCAGTTGTCGAGAGTCAGTAGCGGATCGTCGGCCGGAATCGGCTCCGGATCGGTGACGTCGAGGGCGGCGGCCCGGATCACGCCATCGCGGAGCGCCTCGAACAGCGCCGTCGGATCCACGACGGGACCGCGCGTCGTGTTGACGAGAATCGCGCCCGGCTTCATGCGTGCCAGGGCCGCGGCGTCGATCAGGCGGCGCGTCGACGAATTGAGATCGACGTGAACGCTTACGACGTCGGACCGAGCCAGCAGATCCTCGAATGGAACGTGCGTCGCGTTGAGCGGCTTCTCGACCCCTGGATCGACGCGGTTCCTCGACGAATAGAGCACCGGCATTCCGAATCCCGCTGCCCGCCGGGCGACCGCCTGCCCGATCCGGCCGAAACCGACGATCCCGAGGGTCGTGCCGTGTACATCCACGCCCAGCTGGTGCATCGGGCTCCACGTCCGCCAGCCGCCCGCGTGGACAAACCGCTCCCCCTCGGGCAGACGACGAGCAGCCGCGAGGATCAGAGCCCAGGTCAGGTCGGCTGTCGTCTCGGTCAGGACGCCCGGGGTATTGCCCACGGCGACTCCGCGTCGCGTACAGGCGGGCACGTCGATGTTGTCGTAGCCGACGGCCATGTTGCTGACCACATGGAGTTGCGGCCCGGCGGCGTCGAGGAACCCGTCGTCGACGCGATCGGTGAGCATCGTCAGGACCCCGACGCAGCCCGCGATCCCCTCCAGGAGGGCCTCACGCGTGGGCGGCCCGCTCTCGGGCCAGACGACGACTTCGCAGGCATCGAGGATCGGCTGCAGTCCGATCGTCGGGATCTGGCGAGCGACGAAGACCCGTGGCCTGCCGGTCACGCCATCAGGACCGGGCGGCTACAAGCGGCTCCACGACCTGGCGGATCCGGGCCAGCGCCTCGGTCAGATTGGCGCGCGAGTTCGCATACGAGATCCGGATGTGGTTCACGCCCTGCTCTCCGAAGGCGGTCCCGGCCAGCACGCACACACCGACGTCGTTGAGCAGCCGATCGGCCAGCTCGGCCCCGTCGAGACCGGTCCCTGAAATCTCGGGGAAGACGTAGAACGCGGCATGTGGCTGGATGGCCTTGATGCCCGGGATCGCGTTCAAGCCGTCCACGATCAGATCGCGGCGTGCCTTGAACTCGGCCACCATCGCGTCGATCTCATCCTGCGGGCCGTTGAGGGCCTCGATCGCGGCCACCTGGCTGAACGTGGAGGTACAGGACACCGAGTTGATGATCAGCCGACTAAAGGGAAAGAGGAGGACATCAGGGAGGATCGCGTAGCCGAGGCGCCAGCCGGTCATGGCGTAGGTCTTGCTGAACCCGTCGAGCACGATGGTCCGCTCGGCCATCCCGGGGATCGAGGCAATCGAGACGTGCTCGCCTTCGTACACGATTCGACCGTAGATCTCGTCGGCCAGCACGATCAGGTCGTGACGCAGCGCGAGCTCCGCGATCCGGACGATGTCCTCGCGCGTGAAGAGGCCCCCCGTCGGGTTGGCGGGCGAGTTCAGCACCAGCATCCGGGTCTTCTTTGTGACGAGGGACTCGAGTTCGTCCAGGTCGGCCCGGAACTCCAGCTCCTGGCGAATCGGGAGCGGGACCACCGTCCCGCCGGCGAACTTCGCCATCGACGCGTAGATTGGGTAGCCCGGGTCAGGAACGATGACCTCGTCGCCCGGCTCGATCAGCGCGATCATCGCGTAGTACATGATCGGCTTGGCGCCCGGAGTGACGATGACGTGATCCGGGTTGACGGGGAAACGCTTGCGAGTCGACGCATCCGCGGCGATCGCCTCGCGCAACTTCGGAAGGCCGAAGTAGGGCCCGTAATGGGTGAACCCGTCGTCGATGGCCCGCTTGGCCGCTTCCCGGATGTTGGTCGGCGTGTCGAAGTCCGGCTCACCGATCTCGAGGTGAATGACGGAGCGACCGGTGGCTTCGAGCGCCCGGGCGCGGGCAGCCGCCTCGAAGGCGGTCTCGGTGCCGATGACATCCATACGGGAGGCGATTCGCATGCTGTGCATCATAGGGGCCTAGAATCAGTCCGATGACGCGCTTCTACTCGATTGACGACGCCAATACCGCCCTGCCGGATGTCGAACGGATCCTCATGGACCTGCGCGACCAGCGGGCCGAGCTGATCGTCCTGCGGGACGCCGTGATCGAAGCGGCGGACCACAGCGATGACGCACCCGAGCGCGATGCGGGCGCAGCCGGCCACGGCACCGAGCCGGCGACGACCCCGAATCTGGCACCCAGTGACCCGCGCCGGCTGCGACTCCGGATGCAGGGGCTGATCGACCAGATGCAGGCTGGCGTGACCAGGCTCGTCGAGCGCGATATCACCCTTCGAGAGATCGAGACGGGTCTGATCGACTTCCCGGCGCTGGTCAATGGTCGCCAGGTGTGGCTGTGCTGGCGACTTGGTGAGGAATCCATCGCCTGGTGGCATGAGCTCGGTGACGGGTTCGGGGGTCGCGCCGCGCTGGCCGACCTCAGTTGACCTGACCCATACGAGCGAGGCGCCCCATGTTCCGTCCCAACCCAGTCCCGGCTGTCAGCGTGGAGGAGGCTCACGCTCGATTGAGCGGTCCTGGCCCCGCTCCACCGCTGCTGGTTGACGTGCGAGAACCGAATGAGATCGCCAACGTCCGGGCCGAGGGCGTGGTGGCAATGCCGCTGTCGGTCTTCATGCAACGTCATCGAGAGCTGCCGACGGACCGACCGCTGCTCATGATCTGTCAGTCCGGCAATCGATCGGGTCAGGCGACCGCCTTCCTGCTGGCCAACGGCTGGCCGGAGGTTGCGAACGTGGCCGGCGGAACGATTGCCTGGCTACGGGCCGGACTGCCGGTTCGTCGCGGGCCGCTCGCCGACGGCGAAGGCCAGCCGCCGGGCTAGGGGCGCTTGCCCCTCCGCTTGTCCACCCAGCCTCGAACCGTGGCCGGATGCGCGTAGGCCCAGCCAATCAGGATGAGAATGATTCCGTTCACCGTGCCGGCGCCGGCGGCACTGAGGTATCCGAGCTGCTGGCCGATCTCGCCGTCGATCCGCAGGGCCGGAACCACCGCGCCAACCAGGCCAAGCTGGAAGAACGGCTCCTGCGGCGCCAGGTTGGCCCGGACAGTCGCGGACTGGACGCCATCCCGTGACGTACCGCCGACGATGAATACGTTCGCGCCGTTCACGAGCGCGCTGCCTCCCGCGAGGCCCGCCGTCGGCAGGTCCGTCTGATCGAGGTGCTTCCAGTCGCTGATCTCGCCGGTCGCACTCGGAATGGCCCAATAGGTCTGGTTCATCGGGCCCGAGCCGTCGTCTCCGCCCACGACGTACAGCGCGCCGTTGGCCGAGAAGCCTGCCGCTGAGCTCCTCGGGACGGGCATGTTCGCCGCATCGGACACAGCCCAGCGCAACAGTTGGAGCGGGACTGCCACGGCATCGGGCGCAGGGGTCTCTTCGGTGGCCGGGATCCCGATCACACCGCGCTGGACGGCTCCCGCCGGGCCGTTCGCGTCGGTCCCACCCCATAGCCAGACGAAATCACCGACCTGTGCCATGGACGCATGGGCCACCGGGTGCAGGATCGCGGCCTGTTCCGAGAAGTCGCCAAGGACGCCCTTCGCGTCAACCGTGGCCTTCCAGACCGCGCCCTGCGGCGTCCCGTCGGGCCCCAGGCCGCCGGCGACGAGCAGGCCGTCGGAGACCGGGATGGCCGAGGCGCCGGATCGTGCGGCCGGGAGGGCCAGACCGTCGATCGCGGCCCAGGTGCCAAACGTCTTGGCGTCCTGGTCATAGGCAAGGGCGTAGATGGTGCTGGTGGCCGCGCCGTCGGGGCCTGAGCCGCCGATGAGGTAGACCGTGCTGCCGATGACCGCGACGGCGGCATCCGCGCGTGCCTCAGGCAGGTCGGGTCCTGCAGCCCACGGAGCGAAGCTCCCATTCGCCGTTTCCGCGATGAACGCGGTGGTGGTCGGCGCCGTTCCGTCGTTCCCTCCGACATAGATGATGGTCGTCCCGACCTGGGCAATCGAGCCGCCCGTCCGAGCGCCTGGCAGGGCCAGGTCAACCGGTGATGGTTCCCACGGGACCACGGATCCACCGGGGGCCGGGCAGGGCAGCGTCTTGTTTTCCGGCGGGCAGAAGTTGACCGGCGACCATGCGAGGAGACCGACATCCAGGGTGCGGTTGACCGTGAAGTAGTACGCCCGGTCCGGGATGTAGGCGAGCATCACGATGAACAGGACGAACCAGCCGAACGCCTTGATCGAGGCCCAGCCCCAACCGTCGGCATCGAGCAGGCCCATCAAGGCGCGACGACGCTGCGGGGAACTTCCGTGCTGGACAGCCTGCGACATCGTGCCTTCCTACTTGACTGTCAGCGTGCCCGTCATCGACGGGATCGGGTGGACGGTGCAGATGAACGTGTAGGTGCCTGCCTTCAGGGCCGGAACGACATAGGTTGTCTCGGCCGGATCCTTGAGGATCTCTCCCTTGAAGATCGTGGTTCCGTCAGACGCGCGGATCTCGACGTTGTGTCCACCGACACCGGTGTCCTTCTGATTGAAGTCGATCCCGAAGGGCTGGTCAGCAGGAACGGACAGCTCCTTCACATCGAACGCGATGGCCTCGGCAACGACCTTGACCACGGTCGCACTCGGAGGAAGCGTCTCGGTCGGACCCTGGGTCGCGCCCCCGCCGTCACCCTGCCAGCAGGCCGGAACGGGACTTGCCGCGGGATCCGGCTTGAAGTTCGCATCGACCCAACCCCGGAACATGACGACCTTTCCGTCCTTGCCAATCACCGGCTCGTTCAGTTCGGGGTTCCGAACGATGAATTCCTGGGAGGCATCCGACCGGATGAAGGCGATCAACTCCTCGATCTGACGGTAGTTCAACGGGCCGCCACCAATGTCGGCCCAGGCGGGCATGATGCTCTTTGGGTCACCACAGACATACCGACCACCGACGGTCAGGACGTTCTTCAAGTAGACCGCGTTCAGATGGTCGAACAGCTTCATCGGGTCGTTGAGCGGAGGGGCGATGTAGTTGCCCTCAGCGGCACCCTTGCCGGTCGGACCGTGGCAGCGCGCGCAGTTGGCCTGATAGATGTTGTAGCCGCGCTCCACCGCCGTGACCTGCTGCGCGTCCGCCTGCGATGTCAACCGAGGGGTCGACAAATCCAGCGGCAGACCGACCTCGTAGAAGTAGTACGCGATCGTGAACAGGGCGACGATCGAAACCGCGAGGAACGCGACCCACCTGGCGCTGGCCGACTGGCGGACGATCGACGCCGCTCGTTCCGG
Organism: Chloroflexota bacterium; assembly: GCA_039933375.1. GTDB lineage: Bacteria > Chloroflexota > Limnocylindria > Limnocylindrales > CSP1-4 > UBA5189. The sequence continues at coordinate 1,783 of JBDTOF010000270.1, read as the reverse complement.
AGTCAGATCGCGCGCATGGGCCGACGGCGGCGCGGAAAAACGCTCGGCCGGCGTCGTCTCGCTCGGCTCGCGTCGGGCCGGGAGGCGCTGCTCGGGCTTGGGCCCGGGCTGATCGGTCATCGGGAACCTCGGGGGACGGTCTTCACGGCTCAGATGCAGCCCGTCGGGCTCTTCGGAGGAATGATCCCGGGCTGGCCAAGGGCCACAGGCAGCGGCCCGAGGGTGATCTTGGAAGTGTCGAGGGTGAGCGACCCATCAGCAGCGACCGACGCCGAGAAGCGGTCCATGCTCCGCGGCGAAGGACCGTATTTCGTGCCGGCAGCCTTGATCCCGAGGCGGTCATAGCGAGACCCGTGACACGGGCACTCGAGCCAGAAGTTCTTGAGGCACGGGTTCGGCTTGCAGCCGAGATGCGGACAACGCTGATACAGCGAACGAACGTTGAGCGCCGCGCCATCTCCGGTCTTGTCCTCGCCGGCCACGAAGGCCTGGCGGGCGGGATCGATCAGCACGATGAACGCGCGCGCGTCCTGGAAATAGCTCGGGAAGCCCTCCGCGACCGGGAGAGTCGAGTTTTTGAGTTTGACTTCGTCGAGTGTTCCGATCCGGACCTTCCCACCGAAGCCGCCGCTCAGGTTCGGCCACAGGAAGTGGAGCGAACCGCCGAGTACTTCGGTGATCCAGAGGGCCATCCCGCCACCGAGCGAGAGACGCAGCAGCCGTCGCCGCGAGATGCCCTCGACGGGATGCTGGCGCATCGACCTGATGGCCTGACTGGTGATCGCCTGCGGCTTGTCCGCCGGCTCGACGTGGTAGTTGCTCATCGGTGATCTGTGACCTCTGCGACTCGACTCACAGCGCGAAATGGAGCCCGTTCGTGCTGTTCTCGAAGAACGGCAGATACGGGATGACGAAGCTGTACCCGGGACCCCGGAAGAAGATTCCGAGGAACGTGAGTGTCAGTGCCAGACCGAGAAACAGCGAGAACAGGACCACCGCGGTCTTCCGCTCCGAAGGCCTCGTGGTATGGATGTTGCGGCGATCGACGAACGGGATGAGCATCGTTCCGACGATCGCGAAGGTCGGCACGAGCACGCCGGCGACCGACGGGTGGAAGTACGCCAGCAGCTCCTGCAGTCCCAGGAAGTACCACGGCGCCTTCGCCACGGCGGGGGTGACGTTGCCGTTGGCGAGTTCCTCCAGCGGAGCGTTGATGAACAGGCCCATCAGGAGCAGGAAGATGCTCATGACCACGGCCGCCAGGAACTCGATCGACAACAGGTGCGGCCAGGTCATGACCGTGTCGTCCGGCTCCTTCTGGACGCGGACGACGGCGTCCTGCTTGACCATCGCGAGCAGTCGGTAGGGTCGGGCCGACATCGGCACGCGTTGCTTGTCGATCTCGGTCCGACGGGTCGGATCGACGGGGGCGACGACGCGCTCCTCGCTCGGAGCCTTCGGATCGCTCATAGCGGTCCGCTGATCCCGCCATCCTTGCGGATGCGCCAGAAATGGACGGCCAGGAACACCGCGGTGATGAGCGGCAGCGCCATGATATGGAGGACGTAGAACCGCAGGAGCGTGTTCTGCCCGACCTCCAGGCTACCCAGCAGCAGGAACTTGAACGGCGTGTTAATCAGGGGAAGATAGCCAGCCATGTTCCCGCCGATCGTGATGGCCCAGTAGGAGATCTGATCCCACGGCAGCAGGTAGCCGGTGAAACTCAGACCGACGGTCAGGAACAGCAACAGCACCCCGACCACCCAGTTGAATTCACGCGGCG
>JBDTOF010000269.1:0-2495 GCA_039933375.1 Chloroflexota bacterium | reverse complement strand
ACGAAGGGGCGCCCGGGGACGAAGAAGGCTCGGGCAGCGACGGGCCCGGCAGCGGCGGCGACTGAGTCGCGATCCCGGGCTGCCGCCAGTCAGGTCGTCGGCGATGAGGCCCTCTGGTACAAGGATGCCGTCATCTACGAGGTACCTGTTCGCGCCTACCGGGACGGCAATGGCGACGGTATCGGCGATTTCAGCGGCCTGATCGAGAAGCTGGACTACATTCGCGACCTCGGGGTCACGGCAATCTGGATCCTGCCGTTCTACCCCAGCCCGCTGCGCGACGACGGCTACGACATCGCCGACTTCACCGCCGTTCACCCGAGCTACGGGACACTGCGCGACGTCAAGAAGCTCATCCGGGAAGCCCACGAGCGCAACCTTCGGGTGATCACGGAACTCGTCTGCAACCACACCTCGGACCAGCACGCCTGGTTCCAGCGGGCGAGGCGGGCCAAGCCCGGATCCTCGGCCCGTGACTTCTACGTCTGGAGCGATACGCCAGATCGGTATACCGACGCGCGGATCATCTTCACGGATACCGAGACCTCGAACTGGACGTGGGATGCAGAAGCGGGCGCCTATTACTGGCACCGCTTCTTCTCGCACCAACCGGATCTGAACTTCGACAACCCCGCGGTGCACGCCGCGATCTTCAAGGCGATGGACTTCTGGCTCGAGATGGGCGTCGATGGCCTCCGCCTGGACGCGATCCCGTACCTCTACGAGCGAGAGGGCACGAATTGCGAGAACCTCCCGGAGACGCACGCGTTCCTGAAGAAGCTGCGGGCCCACGTCGACGAGACGTTCCCCGGGCGGATGCTCCTGGCCGAAGCGAACCAGTGGCCGGAGGACTCGGTTGAGTACTTCGGCGACGGCGACGAATGCAACATGGCCTTCCACTTCCCGGTCATGCCGCGGATGTTCATGGCGGTCCGGATGGAAGACCGGCTGCCGATCGTGGACATCATGGAGCAGACGCCAGCGATACCGGCCAACGCCCAGTGGGCGATGTTCCTCCGAAATCACGACGAGTTGACACTCGAAATGGTCACCGACGAGGAACGGGACTACATGTACCGCGCCTACGCCCACGACCCGCAGATGCGGATCAACGTCGGCATTCGCCGCCGGCTGAGCCCCCTGCTCGGCAACAACCGGCGCCGGATCGAGCTGATGAACGGACTGCTCTTCTCGCTACCGGGAACGCCCGTCCTCTACTACGGGGACGAGATCGGCATGGGCGACAACGTCTTCGTCGGGGACCGGAACGGGGTGCGGACCCCGATGCAGTGGAGCGGTGACCGGAACGCGGGGTTCTCGAGCGCCAACCGTCAGCAGCTCTATCTGCCGGTCATCGTCGATCCGGAATATCACTACGAGGCTGTCAACGTCGAGGTCCAGCAGGCCAACCCGCAGTCAATGCTGTGGTGGATGAAGCGGCTGATCACGCTTCGCAAGGATCACCCGGCGTTCAGTCGCGGAACCCTGGCATTCCTGCACCCGGACAACCATCGGATCCTGGCGTTCCTGCGCGAATTCGATGGCGAGACGGTCCTCGTGGTGGCCAACCTGTCACGGTTCGTCCAGCCAGTTTCGCTTGACCTGGCTGCGTTCGCGGGACGGGTTCCGGTCGAGATGATGGGTCGCGTGGAGTTCCCGGCCATAACGGATGCCGGGTACCCACTCGCTCTCGGCCCGCATGCCTTCATCTGGTTCGTTCTCGAACCCCCGACCGGCGACAACGGGCCTGGCTCGGACGACAGTCCGGCCGAGCTGCCGCTCGTCGCGACCCCGGGATCGCTGGCCGACCTGTTCGCACCCGCCCGGGTCTCGGCAGTCCTGCCGGTCCTCCGCACCTGGATCCGCGAGCGGCGATGGTTCCGCAGTCGGACACGGCACATCAAGTCCATCCAGATCCAGGATGTCATTCCGGTCCCGGGCAGCGGACGCGACGCGGCCGTCGTGCTGGCCGAGATCACGTATGCCGATGGGGATCCGGAGCTCTACCTGATGCCCTTTACGATCCTGACCGAAGCCGAGGCCGAACCCATCCGCGAATCGAGCCCGCATGCCGCCGTGGCGCGCCTCGGCGCGGGGGCGTCAGGAGGTCCCGAACGATTGCTCGTCGACGCGACACTCGACCCAGCCTTCATGACGTCGCTCCTCGATGTCATCGGCGGCCGGCGGCGGCTGCGCGGCCGGGCAGGCGAGCTGAGCGGGCGACCCGACAAGGCGTTTCGATCCATCGTTGGCACGAAGGCCGACGCCCTGGTCCCGACTGCCATCCGTGGTGAACAGAGCAACAGCTCGACCATCTTCGGGGATCGAGCGATCCTCAAGCTGTACCGAGTTACGCAGGCCGGCACCAACCCGGACCTCGAGGTTGGGGCAATGCTCACGGCCCGAGGTTTCGAGCAGACGCCGGCCATTGCCGGATCCATCGAGTACCGCCCCGATGGCGGTGCCTCCATGACGGCCGCCCTGGTGAACGCCTT
>JBDTOF010000268.1:0-6157 GCA_039933375.1 Chloroflexota bacterium | reverse complement strand
GTCGCGTCGGTCGGCCCAATCACCAGGGGCTCCTCAGCTGCATCCCTGGCAGCTTCGAGCTTGAGGCCGAGCGAGGGGACCGGCGAATCGTCGAAGAAGCTGGCCGTCGCCATCCATTGAACGGGGCTGCCCGCGATCACGGCAGCATGGTCTGTCGCGAGGGTTAGTTGGTAGGCCGGCTTCCGGATGAGTCCGACCTCGAGGTATGTGACCGAGACCACACGGCCATCGACGACGGCCTGCAAGGCGTACCAGTCGAGTGGGAGATGGACGAACGGCAATGTCGCCGTATATGCCCCAACCGCACTTGGCGTTGCCCGGACGCTCACGAGCGACTGCGCATCGGGCGACCGGGCGTCGTTGCCCAACACCAGCTGAAGCTCGACGCTCGCTGGCACCGTTCCATCGTCCCGACCACGCAGGTATCCCCACGCCTCGATTCGGTCCGTTGCCCGGTAGATGCTCCGGTCCGTATGAAGGAGCGACCAGAACGTCGCGTCCGCCGACGCCACCTGCTCCCACCACTCGCCACGATAGACAGACGGGTCGAAGGGAACCTCGAACGGCACGAGAACCGCCTCGCCCCGAGGCGACCGGACGACCAGGAGCGGCGGATTCACCGGGACCTCTCGGCCGCCCGCCTCCGCCGGAGGGATGAGGGCGTCCGGTGTCGGGGCGATCGCAACGCCGCGCCCATCGGTCGTCGCGAATGGTGCGGAGCCGCTGACGGCAACCGTGGCGCCAGCGATCGGCGCGGCCCTCGCAACGTCGTTCGCCCACACGACCGTTTTGTCGTTCATGACCGAGACCCAGGCCGAGACCGTCGTCACCTGCAGGAACGCGTCCGCCCCGCCTGGCCCCGGAAGCTGAACCACATACCAGCCGACAGGCAACGGCTCAGGGAACCGGATCAGCCGGAATGAGGTATCGGGCAGGGCTGCGAGCGACGGCGAGAAGCGCAGTGCGAGCGGAAGACCGTCCGTATCAATTCGTGGGTAGGTGTACTCGCTCCAGCGTGGGGCCGCGAGGAATTTGGCCAGTGCATCCGCGGCCGCGACCTCGTTGGGCAGCCGATAGACGAGAACGTCGACTGCCGTGGGGGCCGTCTGGCCCTCGGTCAGCCCCGGATCCACGGCCATCACGGGAGTGGCTGCCGGACCCGTTTCGACAACTTCCCTCCCGAACCGGTAGTGCGGCACGGATACGCTCGGGCCCGAGGTCTCGAACTGGATGACGACGTCCGAGTCGAGCGCCAGGTCGGTGCCCGTCCTCGGCAGTCCTTTACGCACCCTTGCGGTGTAGAGCGTCGCCGGCTTGAGGCTGTCGGGCACGAAGACCTGCGTTCGACCGTGCTGCTCAAAGCGGCCGGAAATGTCCGGCGAGATCGAGAAGTACGGAGCGATCGGTGCCGCGCCCTCCTGGTCGAAGGTGAACTCAACCGCGAAGTCCGGCGGGACGTTCGTGGCATGGTCTGCCGGGATCGTGCTCAGGACATGGAGCGGCGAGCGGACGCGGAAGGCCCATGAGCCGGCGAGGCTGCCGTCGGCGAGACGGAGGGCGAATCGATACGTCTGCCCCGCCTGGAGGGGCACTGCAGGCGTGAGAATCGCCTGCGTGCCGTCCCCGATGCTCGCCGTGGCTAGCCGAATCGCGGGAATGACCTCGAGGCCGGCGGTCAGGTCGACAGCCGTCCCGCCGATGCGGCTGGTCAGGGCGAACGTCGTGTCTGGCCGGATCCCCGTGTCGTCACGGCTGCTCGGTGTCAGATCGGCGACGGACGGGACATCCGGGAGCTCGACCGCCGCCCACGGTGCCTCGGTTGGCGGCGGACTCCCCGATTCCTCAGAACTCGGTGACGGCGTCGGCCCGGGTCGCGGCTGGACCAGGATCCCCGTCATGACCGCGACCGCGACGACGAGCACGGCACCGACCGCGACACGCCGTTGCGACCCTGGGCTCTTCAACTGCCCTGTCATGGCTTCTCCAGCTCGCGCTCGCTGGCTCCACCCGCCTCGAGGAGTCGCCGGCACGCTTGAGACGCGGTCGCCGGTCGCGCGTTACGTCGTGGGTGAATCCTTGAGTGTCGCCTTGCCGCCATCGACGATAGCCTCCCCTGCAAGGGGACAACAGGGCCTTGCGGCATCAATCCGCGGGGTCCTCAGACCTTCGACGCGGCGCGACGCCCATCGCCCCGCAATGCCAGATCAGCGCCGCCGGCGAAGGAGCCCCGTTCGCGGTCCCAGGAGCAGCGCCACCAGGAATGTCGCGGTCTCGACCAGCACGATGAGGGCGGCGCTCGCCGTGTCGGTCCAGTAGCTGATGTACAGGCCGACGACCGGCGCGACGATTCCGATGGCTGACGCCACCAGCAGCAAGCGCGAGAACCGGTCGGTCACGAGCTGGGCGGTTGCCGCCGGCGTCACGAGCATTGCGACCACCAGGATGATGCCCACGGCCTGCAGGCTGATCACGATGGTCATGGCGATCAGACCGAGGAAGAGGTACTCGAGCGCGACCACCGGCAGGCCCGATGCCCCCGCCCCGAGTGGATCGAAGGTCGAGTACAGGAGCTCCTTCCAGAACGCACCCACGATCAGCAGGACGATCAGCCCCAGGATCACCAGCGCGATCAGGTCGGTCGTGCTGGTGCCCAGCACGTCGCCGAACAGGAAGCCGAACAGGTCGCCGACGTAGTTCGGGATCGTACTGAAGAGGAAGACCCCGAACGCGAACATGCCCGCGAACAGGACGCCGATCGCGGTGTCCCCGCGAAGCCGCCCGCGGCGCGTGATCCAGCCGATCGCCAGGGACGTCCCGACGGCCGCGATCGTCGCACCGATGTAGAACGGCGCACCGAGGAGGTACGCGGCCACGACACCGGGAAATGCCGCGTGGCTCAGGGCATCGCCCATGAATGCCAGCCCGCGCAGCACCATGAACGCACCGATCACGGCGCACACGAGCCCGACGATCGCCGACGCGGCGATGGCGCGAAGGAAGAACTCATACGCGAGCGGATCGCTGAGGAACGTCATGGTCGCCCGCCTTGCACGTCGGCGGCATCGTCGTGGTGATGAATCTCTCCGCCGGACGCCTGATCGTGGTGGTGCGCGTCATCGATGAGCGCGACCCGATCACCGACGAACAGGAGGTGCCCGCCGTAGGTCCGAAGGAGGACGTCCGTATCCATGACCAGGCTCGCGTCGCCCTGGGCGACGATCGTCCGGTTCACCGCGACGATCGACCGAAAGTGCTGGGCAGCGGAAGCCAGGTCATGGGTGCTCGCAATGACCGTCTTGCCGGCCCGCGACTCCCTGTCGAGGATCTGCATCAGGTCCTCCTGTGTCGCGGCGTCCACGCCCGTGACGGGCTCATCGAGCAGGTACAGCTCCGGTTCCGAGGCGAGCGCACGGGCCAGGAACACGCGGCGTCGCTGGCCGCCGGACAACGCGCCGATCTGACGCCGAGCGAAATCGGACATGCCGACCTGATCGAGGGCCGCGGCGACCGCGGCGTGATCGAGGGACCCCGGGCGCCTGACTGCCCCGAGTCGCGGATAGCGACCCATCATCACGACATCGGCCGCGGAGATAGGGAAGCTCCAGTCGACGGCCTCGGCCTGGGGCACGTAGGCAACCGACCGGGCATGCGCTCCGGGTGCATCGCCAAGGACCGTGATTTCGCCCGCCCACGGTCGCAGCAGACCCGCGATCAGCTTCAGGAGCGTGCTCTTCCCGCCGCCATTCGGACCGACGACCGCCGTGAGCGCGCCGGTTTCCAGCTCGAGGTTCACTGCCTCGAGGACCGGTCGGTCGTCGTACCCGACGCTCACGTCCTGCAGGTGAATGCTGGCGGTCATCGAAGTGCTCCAACGAGTTGCTCGACGTCCCAGCGGATCATCGCCTCGTAGCTGGTGATCGGATCGTCGCCGAGCGTGTCGTCGTACAGATTAGAGACCACGACCGCACCGGTCTCGCGCGCGATCTGGTCGATCAGCGTGGTCGGGAACTGGGCCTCGCTGAAGATTGCGTGAACTCCGCTCCTTCGAATTGCGTCGATGAGCGCGGCGATCTCCCCGGCACTCGGGTCCTGTCCCGGCGCTTCGACCGCCACGCCGACCACCGTGAGCCCATAGGCCTTCGCGAAGTAGGGCAGGGCATCGTGGAACGTGACGAACTGCCGATTCGCCGGTGGGATCGTCTCGATCTGACCTCGTACCCAGGCATCGAGATCGGCCAACGTGCCGGCGAACGCGGCGGCGCTGGCGTCGATGTCAGGCGCGTGGCCGGGATCTGCGGCCTTGAGTGAGGTCGCGATTCGCTCCGCATAGAGGGCGGCATTGGCCACATCCATCCAGAGGTGCGGGTTCTGGGTCGTCGGCGAGTCGCCGGCGAGCAGCGTCACGCCCGGAAGACCCTCACCGAGCTTCACGATCGGGGCGCCATTGGAGGCGGATTGAATGGTCTTCTCGAGCCAGTCGTCGAGCCCGAGCCCGTTCATGAAGAAGAGCTTCGCGCCCGCGACGGCGCGCAAATCTGCGGGTGTGGGCTGATAGGTGTGGACGTCGGCACCGCGGGGCACGAGGCTCGTGACGGAGACCCGGGATCCCCCCACGTTGCGGACGAGATCGGCGAATACGGACGAAGTCGTCACCACCGCGATCCCCGCCCCAGGGACCAGGCTGCTGGGAACCGTGCCGCTGCCCGTCCCGCAGGCTGCGAGGAACAGGACGCAGGGCAGGAGCAGTCGGAGGCCGCGCATTGCCCCCCCAATACTGAGACTGAGTCGCAGTTGGTGTCAAGGGTTTTGGGGCCGATGGGCCACGAATAAGCGCGACGACAACGCCCGACAAGCCCGACGCGCCCAAACGGTGAGCTGCCAGGGTGCCGCAGCGTACGATGCCCCCGTCGCACACGTTTCGCGAGCCAACGTGCACAAACGCATGCCACACCAGCGGGGAGGTCGAGCCGTGCGAGAGCGAAGCCCAGCGCTGTCGGGTGCTGGAATCTGGAACGCCAGCTGGCCGGTGCAGATCCTGGCTGCTGCCGTGCTCGGGGCGCTGGGCGTATTCATGCTCGTTGATCCGGCGCGCGCGGAGTTGTTCGCGGGGCTCGTCCTGGCAGGATACTTCCTGGTCGACGGGATCCGGTATGTCGTGACGAGGTTCGGCGCGAAGGAGTTTGGCCGCATCGGTGAACTCGAATCCGTGCGGGCCGGGATCGGGCTGCTGACCGCAGCGCTCCTCTTTGGCCTGTCGTTTCTGGACGCGATCACGCTGGCGGGGACTCGACTGATCCTCGCGGTCGGCGCAATTCCATTCGGTCTGCTGGGCCTCGCGATGGTCCTGTTAGGGATGGGTGCGGGCCTGCGATGGACGTTGGCCGCGGCGAGCGTGGTCGTGACGGCCTATGGGGTCCTGCTCGCCTACACCCAGTTCGTGGACGAGGCCGGGTTCGCAACGATCCTTACGATCGTGGCCGCGATCGCCCTGCTCGGTGCCGCGATTCTTGCGGTCCGGGCAATCCTCGGTGCGCGATCAGCCTCCGCAAGCGCGCCCGGACTCGACGGTTCTTGAGTCTCGATCCCGCTTCGAAGGGCATCCTCGCGCTGATTCCTGCCCATGACGAAACCGGGCACATCGCCACGGTCGTCCGGGGAGCCGCGGCCTATCTGCCGGTCCTCGTTGTGGATGATGGATCGACCGACTCAACCGGCATCGAAGCGGTCGAGGCCGGCGCGAAGGTCCTGAACCAGAACCCGAACCAGGGCAAGGGAGCAGCGCTCCGTGCGGGGTTCCGACGAGCCCTCGCAGATGGCGCGTCGGCGGTTGTCACCCTCGACGGCGACGGTCAGCACGATCCGGCGGAGCTGCCTCGGTTCCTCGAGGCGGAGGCCGAGGCGCCAGCCGAACTCATCGTCGGCCGACGCGACTTCTCGAAGATGCCCCTGGTTCGGCGCGCCTCCAACTGGGCCGGCACCATGCTCCTGTCGGCGGCCGTCGGGCGCTGGATCCCGGACAACCAGTCGGGCTATCGGCTCGTTGGGCGGCGACTGATGGCCGCGATGCTGGACAGCCGCGAGGACGGCTTCGCGTTCGAGGTGGAGATGATCGCGGTCTGCCTGCGCGAGGGCTGGCCGATCCGCTGGGTCCCGATCT
>JBDTOF010000267.1:0-1593 GCA_039933375.1 Chloroflexota bacterium | reverse complement strand
CTGCCCGCTCGGTTCCGCCGGCTCCCGCTGGAGCGCTGCGAGTCCAGCCGCGTATTGCGCCGACTCGGCCGCCCTCGCCCATGCGGCAGGGCCATCCCAGTACTCCTCCACCCATCCGATGGACAACTCGGCCGCACGGAAGGAGGGAGCGCGGGCCACCTCGCGATGGAACGGCAGCGTCGTCTGGATCCCGGCGATCTCCGTCTCGTCGAGCGCCCGGCGCAACCGATCGATCGCGGACTCGCGGGTGCCGGCGTGAACCATGATCTTGGCGATCAGGTTGTCGTACTCCGCCGGGACCCGGTCACCGGCGACGATTGCCGTATCGACCCTCACGCCGGGGCCAGCCGGCATGGTCCACCGGGTGATGAGACCCGGCGTCGGGGCAAAGTCCCGGGCAGGGTCCTCGGCTGTGAGGCGGACCTCGATGGCGCAACTCTCGGGGCGCGCCGCGCGGTCGGCGGCGTCGAGCGCGGCCTGGGAGAGTGGGCGTCCGGCGGCGAGGAGGAACTGCTCGCGGACGGTGTCAAGACCCGAGACCAGCTCCGAAACACCATGCTCGACCTGGAGCCTCGTGTTGACCTCCAGGAAGTAGATCGAACCATCGGGCGCGCGGAGGAACTCAGCGGTTGCGGCGTTCCGCAGTCCGGCCGCCTGGGCGACGCGAACGGCCATCTCATGGAGTTCCGTGCGCTCAGCCGTCGTCAGCCCCGGGGCCGGTGCCTCCTCGACCAGTTTCTGATGGCGCCGCTGGATGGAGCAATCTCGCTCGCCGATCGCGACGACCCGCCCGGACGCATCGCCCAGCAACTGCACCTCGATGTGCCGCGCCGGCTTGATCTCCCGCTCGAGATAGACGGCCCCATCGCCGAATGCCGAGGCAGCCTCGGCGGAGCCCGAGGCCAGGGCCGCACGCAGCTCGGCGCGCGACGTCACCCGGCGCATGCCTCGGCCGCCGCCGCCCGCAGCAGCCTTCACCAGCAGCGGGAAGCCGACCGTATCGGCGTCCGCGAGGATCCGGTCGAAGTCTTCCGGACGATCGATAGCCGCCGGCTCAAGCGTCCCGGGCACGGCTGCAACTCCGACGTCGTGCGCCGTACGTCGCGCGTGGAGCTTGTCCCCAAGCGCATCGATGGCGTCCGACGGCGGGCCGACGAACACCAGGCCAGCCTGCTCCACGGCTCGCGCAAAGGCGGCGCGCTCGGCGAGAAAGCCATAGCCCGGATGGATCGCTTCGGCACCGGTGTCGATCGCCGCCTGGACGATGGTATCGATCCTCAGGTAGCTCTCGGCTGGACTCGCCGGGCCGATGTGCACGGCTCGGTCTGCGAGACGGACATGCATGGCGCCGGCATCCGCGTCGCTGTACACGGCGACCGCCTCCATCCCCATCTCGTGACAGGCGCGAATGATCCGGACCGCTATCTCCCCCCGGTTCGCGATCAGGACGCGTCGGAATGGAGGGCCCCCGGGATCGTCTTTGTGCAAAGACACGCCGGCGTCGGACTCAGAGCGGGATGTTGCCATGCTTCTTTCGTGGGTTGGTGTCGCGCTTGTCGGCCAGCATCTCGAGAGCGCCGATCAGGCGCGGTC
>JBDTOF010000266.1:0-2987 GCA_039933375.1 Chloroflexota bacterium | reverse complement strand
ACCTCATCCGCGTCGTGACGGATATCGGGTACTACGTCAACCGCGCCTGGGTCACGGAAGGCATCCGGCCCGGCGTCGTGGCCTGCTCGCATCACATGGGTCGCTGGCGCCTCGGCGACGACGCCGGCACGGACCGCTGGGCCAGTGCCCGCGTCGACCTGACCGAGAATCCGTCGGCCGATTCGGGCGGCGAAGGGCAGGCAGGTTCGCGGTGGAGGATGCGCCGACTCGAGGGCGTCGCACCATTCCCCTCGTCAGATCCCGATTCGTCCCGTGTCTGGTGGCGCGACGCGGGGGTCCATCAGAACCTGACCTTCCCGGTTCACCCGGACCCGGTGTCAGGAGCCCATGCGTGGCACCAGAAGGTGAGCGTGATCCGCGCCTTACCGGCTGACCAGGAAGGGGACATCAGCGTGGACACCGGGCGGTCCCGGGAGCTCTACCGGGAGTGGCTGAAGCTGGCCCGCCCAGGACCGGGGCCAGGCGGACTTCGCCGTCCTGAGTGGCTCCTCCGACCCCTCCGGCCAACAGCTGCGGCCTATCGCGTCAACGATCCCGGGATCATCTCGGAGGCGGTTTCACCCGCCGCTCTTGCCAAGGAGTCCTAGAGTAGGGACCGCATGACGACTCGAATCGCTCCACGAGCCCGGACGCCTCGCGAAATGCGCCGCGTCATCCGCAGCACGGCCATGGTCCTGGACGGCGATCGCAACGACGGCCCGACGACCGATACGCCCGTCATCGGTCCTGAGATCCTCGAGCGCGCGGCGCGCGTCATCCGCGTCCTTGGCCACCCGCTGCGACTGCGTCTGCTCGAGGTCCTCGAGACCGGGGAGACGCATGTCAACGATCTGGTCGCCGCCAGTGGCGCTCCACAGGCACTCGTCAGCCAGCACCTGGCGATCCTCCGTTCCGAGGACGTCGTTGGGGCTCGCCGCGAGGGACTGCGCGTCTTCTACCGGATCACCGAGCCAAAGGTCCACCGCATCCTGGCATGCATCCGCGATTGCGATCTGCCGGACCTGTCAGACGGCTCCGCGGGGCCAGCACTCGACCTGACACCCGGCGCCTGAGCGCCTCGTGGCCGAGATCCACGGCCTGGCGGCCCAGATCACGCTCGTCCTCGTTGTCCTCATCGCCGGCTGGGCAATGATTCTGGCGGCGACGCGACGGGCGATCCCATCGGTTCTCGCCGGTGGGCTCGTGTGGGTCGTGTTGCTCCTTGCGGCAACTGGCCTGGTCGGCACCACCATTGCCTTGACCACGAAACCGCCGAAGGATCCACTCCACATCGTGTATGGCCTGCTGGCGCTGGCGGTCCTGCCGGGCGCGTTGACCATCGCCCGATCGCGGCCTGACCCGCGTCGCTCGGTCCTGGTTCTCGCTACGGCTTCGGTCGTCCTCCTCATCCTCGTGTTCCGACTTTTCCAGACCGGCGGATGAACCTCGCAGCTGTACTCGCCCGCGTTACTCCGCTCCGCCTGGCGGTTATCGGGGCGTGGCTCGTACTCACGACCGGCACGCTCGTGGTCAGCCAGACGTCGCCGATCGTCCTCCTGCTGATCAGCGTCGGCTTTGGGGCCGCCTTCCTGTCCGGACTGGTGGGCGTCGGCGGAGCGGTCATCCTGATCCCGCTGCTCCTGTACGTCCCGCCGCTTCTCGGCCTGCCGGAACTCGGGATCAAGACGATTGCGGGAATCACGATCGTCCAGGTGACCGCGGCCGCACTCTCGGCCGCATCCGGGCATCGCAGCGGCGGTCATGTCGACCGGCGACTGGTGTCGGTTCTCGGCCCGACGATGATCGCGTCATCGTTCATCGGTGCCCTCGGCTCGGCGCTGTTCGCTCCAATCGTTCTTGAGGCCGTTTTCGCGAGTCTCGCGGTCTTCGCCTCGGCCCTGATGTTGGGCCTCCGGAACCGGGCGCCCGCACACACGGACGGACCGCCGGTCTTCGACACGCGACTCGCGATCGTGATCGGGATCACGGTCGGTCTGCTGGCCGGGTTCATTGGCGCCGGCGGGGCGTTCTTCCTCGCCCCGGTCCTGCTGTACGGGCTGCGGATCCCGATGCGCTATGTCGTGGGTTCGTCGGTTGGCATCGTGGCTGTGTCATCTGGTGCCGGCCTGCTCGGCAAGGCCCTGACCGGCCAGGTGGACTGGCTGCTCGCCGCGGCCCTGGTCATCGGGGCGCTCCCGGGGGGGCGTGTCGGTGCGTCCGCCTCGCGGCGTGTCTCCCCGTACCGGCTCGGCCTCGTCCTCGGATTCGTGATCCTGGCCGTCGCAATCCGGATGTGGTTCGACATCGCCGTCCAGGTCGGCATCATCGGCTGAACCAGCGCTCGAATGCCCTCGGCGCCCCGCGCGCCCTCTACTCGAGGTAGTCCTTGAGCTTCCGGCTGCGGGACGGGTGGCGGAGCTTACGGAGCGCCTTCGCCTCGATCTGACGGATCCGCTCGCGCGTGACGTTGAACTCCTTGCCGACCTCCTCGAGGGTTCGGGCACGGCCGTCCTCGAGTCCGAAGCGAAGCTGGAGCACGCGCCGCTCGCGACCGGTCAGTGAGTCGAGCACCGCTTCCACCTGCTCCTTGAGGAGCTGATGGGATGCGGCCTCGGCCGGAGCCAGGGCGCCACGGTCCTCGATGAAGTCGCCGAGGTGGGAGTCCTCCTCCTCACCGATCGGGGTCTCGAGCGAGACGGGTTCCTGGCTGACCTTGATGATCTCGCGGACCTTCTCGGGCGTGACCTGGACCTCCTGGCCCTTGGACATCGCCTCGGCAATCTCCTCGACCGTGGGCTCGCGACCGAGTTCCTGGAGGAGCTGGCGCGAGACGCGGATGAGGCGGTTGATCGTCTCGACCATATGGACCGGGATGCGGATCGTTCGAGCCTGATCGGCGATGGCCCGGGTGATGGCCTGGCGGATCCACCAGGTGGCGTAGGTCGAGAACTTGAAGCCCTTCTCGAAGTCGAACTTCTCGACCGCGC
>JBDTOF010000265.1:0-1742 GCA_039933375.1 Chloroflexota bacterium | reverse complement strand
TCACCGGCCTCGTACTGGAGCGGCAGGACGCCCATGCCAACGAGGTTGCTGCGATGGATCCGCTCGTAGCTTTCGGCGATCACGGCACGAACGCCGAGCAGCGCCGGCCCCTTGGCGGCCCAGTCCCGCGATGACCCCGATCCGTACTCCCGTCCGGCGAGAATCACCAGCGGTACCCGATCCGCCCGGTAGTGCTGGCTGGCCTCGAAGATGGTCATCTCGGTGCCGGCGGGCAGATGGACCGTGAACGGCCCCTCGCGCTCGACCAGGCGATTGCGCAGCCGGATGTTCGCGAAGGTGCCGCGCATCATCACGTCGTGATGGCCACGCCGGGCGCCGTACGAGTTGAATTCCAGCGGGCCAACGCCCCGGGACTGGAGCCACTCACCCGCCGGCGATGAGGGGGCGATCGATCCAGCCGGCGAGATGTGATCCGTGGTCACGCTGTCGCCGACCATCGCGAGGACGCGGGCATTGGCAATGGGGGCAATGCGGGCGGGTTCCATCGTCATGCCGTCGAAGAACGGCGGTAGCGCGATGTAACTGGAATCCGGATCCCAGGCGTAGCGGGCGCCATCCGGGATCGGGAGCGCCTGCCAGCGCTCGTCACCATCGAACACGGTCGCGTAGGTTCGTCGGAAGAGCTCTGGATCGATCGAATCCCGGATGACGCCGCGAATCTCATCGGGGCCGGGCCAGATTTCGGCGAGGTAGACGGGTGTCCCGTCGTCGCCGATCCCAAGCGGCTGGCTGGCGAGGTCGATGTCGACGCGACCGGCGAGGGCGAAGGCAACGACCAACGGTGGGGAGGCCAGGTAGCTCGCACGCGCGAGGGGGTGGATCCGACCCTCGAAGTTCCGGTTCCCGGACAGCACCGCAGCAGCGACGAGTTCATCGTGTTCGATGGCCTCGGCGATCGGGGCCTCAAGGGGACCCGAGTTTCCGATGCAGGTGGTGCAGCCGTAGCCGGCGAGGGCAAACCCGAGGGCCTCAAGGGGCTTCATGAGGCCGGCCGCCTCCAGGTAGCCAGTCACGGCCCTGGAACCTGGGGCGAGCGAGGTCTTGACCGTCGGCCCAACCCGGAGGCCACGGGCCACGGCGTTCCGTGCGAGCAGGCCCGCACCGACCATGACCGTCGGGTTGGAGGTGTTCGTGCAGGAGGTGATGGCCGCGATGACGACCGAACCATGACCGATGGTCGCCGTCGTGCCATTCATGTCGATCGAGACCACGGGGGTCGGACTATCGATCGACCCAGATTGCGGGAACGCGTCGTGGAAGTTGACTGGGAGGTCTGGCAGCTCAACCCGATCCTGGGGGCGCCGAGGGCCCGCGACCGAGGGGCGAACGGTCGCGAGGTCCAGCGTGAGTACCGCATCGAAATCCGGACCCGGACCGGGATCGCGCCACAGCCCTTGGAGACGTGCATAGCGCTCCACGAGATCGATCTGTTCGGCCGAGCGACCGGTCAGGCGCAGGTAGGCGATGGTTTCATCGTCGATCGGGAAGATCGTCGCGGTGGCCCCGAACTCGGGGCTCATATTGGAGATCGTGGCCCGATCGGGCAGGGTCAGGCCGGCGAGCCCATCGCCGGCGAATTCGACGAATGAACCGACGACCCCGAACGAGCGGAGCATCTCCGTGACCACGAGCACCAGGTCGGTCGCCGTTGAGCCCCGGGGCAGTTCGCCGGTCAGGCGGACCCCGACGATGCGCGGCATGGGCTGGTAGACGGGCTGGCC
>JBDTOF010000264.1:0-3168 GCA_039933375.1 Chloroflexota bacterium | reverse complement strand
CCGAGGCCGGCGACAAGGAGCGCCAGGAGGGCGAGCGCATCGAACAGTCCGAAGACGCGACCGAGGGCATCGGCGACGGCCCCTTCGATCCGCCCAAGAGGGTTGACCTGCAGCGCCAGCGCTCCGGCCGCGGCGTCAAGTGCGGCCCGTGAGGTGTCCTTGGCTCCCGGCGCGAAGCGCACGGCGAAGGACTCGGCGCCTGGCACGCCGATCGGGCCGGAGGCGTCGGGCCAGCCAACGAGAATCGCTTCGCCGCCACCACTTGGGATCGATCTCTCGACGATCCCGGTGACCCGAAGTTCGAGTGTTGAGCCGCCGCCGAGCCTGAGCGCGATCGTGTCGCCCATCCCTAGCCCAAGGCGGTCCGCAACCGCCGCGGGAACAATCGCCGAGCCACCCGCATCGAGACCACGAAGCGCCGCCTCCCGGTCGCCCTGTGTGAAGGTGAGCCGTCCATCGGCCAGGAAGTCTGCCCCGATGATCGCCGCCGCATCGATGCGTTTGCCCTGGTAGGCCAGATCGAAGGTCGCAATCGGCGATACCCGAAGGACATCGGGAACCGCCTTGAGTGTGCTCAGGACAGGCTCCGCCAGTCCGATCGCCCGGATGCTCGTTACGACCGCATCGCCAGGGACGACATCTTCGAGCCAGGCGGTTGAGCGCAGACGCGCCGCCTGTGCGGACCAGCCCAGGGCCACCACCATGGACAGACCGATCACGAGTGAACCAAGGGTCAGGGCGGTCCGACTCCGGTCACGACCGAGGGATCCGCGGGCGAGTCGCTCCTCGAGGCGCAGCACGAGCCCCAGTGGCAGACCGAGAAGCCGAGCCATCGGTGGCATGAGGAACGGGCTCGTGAGTGTGGCCAAGAGCAGAATTCCGTAGACGGCGAGCGCCCGATCGGCGCCGGCGTTCCCAGCAGCGGCCGGCCAGACCAGGAGCCCGAGGATCGCCACAAACGCAAGCACTGCGGACAGCCAGATCAGGCGACCGCGCATGACGGCGGGCATGTCAAGGCGCGCACGAAGCGCTTCGACGGGTGAGATTCGGGCGGCCCGGATGGCCGGCTCGATGGCACCGGCCATCGTCACCCCGACGCCGACCGCGAAGGCCAGCGCGAGGCTCCCTTTGTCGAAGCCGTTGATCTCAGCCGTGAACCCCGTCAGAGCTCGGACCGAGCCGGACAGGAGCACGCCCATCCCGACGCCGAATACCAGCCCCAGCAACGACCCGACGGTACCGAGCATCGCTGCACCGACCAGGACGAACCTCAGGATCTGCCCACGAGTGGCACCGGCAACGCGCAGCAGCCCGACTTCCCGAGCTCGTTCCCCGACGGTCATCGAGATCGAGTTGATGATCAGGAACGCGCCCACCAGCAGGACGATCGCGGCCAGCCAGGCCATCGTGCCCATGAAATCGGACGTGGAGGCGCGAAGGCTGGCAGCCAGGTCCCCGGGCGAGGCCAGGACGTACGGCTCGGCCGTGATCCGCCCGGCAAGGTTGGCCGCAGCCATGTCAACCGTCGTATCTGCGTCCAGCGCCAGATCGACACGAGTGACGCCGCCCAGGGCGAACACGTCACGGGCAATCTGGATCGGGACGATGACGGTTCGGCCAGCCGATTCCGCAACGGGCCCGGCGCCCTGGAAGATGCCGACGACCCGAACGCGGGCCGGGGCACCTGCGCCCTGGATGGTCAGCTCGGTCCCGAGCCCATACCCATCCGTGCCGACCAGGCGTTCACTGATGAGGGCCGACGGCTCGTCGACCCGTGCGAGCTGCGCGCCGGC
This sequence comes from Chloroflexota bacterium, assembly GCA_039933375.1. Taxonomy (GTDB): domain Bacteria; phylum Chloroflexota; class Limnocylindria; order Limnocylindrales; family CSP1-4; genus UBA5189. The sequence goes on along the minus strand of JBDTOF010000264.1, from coordinate 1,375 downwards.
GACCAACTCCAGCGGGTGAATGTCGGCATAGCGACCGGGATCGACCCCGACCACCGTCACTGCGGCCGTTGCGACGCCCGACGTCGCCGTCAGGAACGTCCGGTGCTCGATGATCGAGGCCGCGACGCTGACACCGGTCATCGTTTCGATCTCGTGGACCGTCGCATCCGACAGGCCGCGCTCGAGGAACGACGAGACGCGCAGGTCGGCGTTACCAACCAGGTCGCCGACCGTCCGGTTGATCGCGGAATCCAGCCCGGCGCTCAGCGTCAACGAGGCCGACAGGACCCCGACGCCGAGGGCAACGCCGAAGATCGTGAGAACCGAGCGCAGTGGGCGGGCGGTGAGTGTTCGGCGCGCCAGGCTGGTGAGGCCCACGTCCGCTACAGCCCGATCTGGGCGAGCCGGGCAATCAGCGGGGCAGCCGAGTGATCCGCCCGTCTGCCGAGCGCGATCTCATCGCGGATCCGCCCGTCAATGATGACCAGGACCCGGTCGGCATAGGCCGCTGCGCGCGCATCGTGTGTCACGAGGAGGATCGTCTGTGCTGACGACTCACTGGTCCGCCAGAGCGCCTCGAGCAACTCCCCGCCCGTCGTGTAGTCGAGATTTCCGGTCGGTTCATCGGCCAGGAGAACCGACGGTCGTGTCACAAGCGCGCGGGCGACGGCCACTCTTTGCTGCTCTCCCTGCGACAGCTGGTCCGGGCGGTGTCGCTCTTTCCCGCTCAATTCGACCAGCTCGATGACCTCGCGAACCCGATCGCGCGCCTCCCCGCGTGATGCATCCTGGCCAGCGATCGTGAACGGCAGGGCGATATTCTCGCGAACATCGAGCAGTGGGATCAGGTTGAACGCCTGGAACACGAAGCCGGTCCGCTCTCGTCGCAGCCGTGTCGCCTCGTCATCGGACAGCCGGCTGATGTCCTGGCCGTCGAAGACGACCGTGCCCGTGGTTGGCCGATCGAGCCCGCCGAGCAGTTGCAGCAACGTGCTCTTGCCTGAGCCGGACGGCCCCATCAGCGCCACGAACTCACCCGCCTGAACCGCCAGAGTCACACCGCGCAGTGCCTCGACACGGGCCGAACCGAGATCGAACCGCTTGGTCAGGTCGTGCGCTTCGAGGATCGCGGGCATCAGATCTCCGATAGCACTGAAGGCTGGAGGGGCTCCGGGGGAGTGTAGCCGTGCATCAGCTACGACCTACGGAGCGGATCGGTTCAGCTTCCCGCCGCGTCAGAAGCCGAAGTAGGCCCCGGCGACACCGCCGACGATCGTGTCCATGAGATTCCCGGCAAACGGAGCGTCGGTCACCTGGAGCTCACCCGGCGCTTCACGCGTACCCGATGAGGGGACGCTCGACAATTGACCACTCG
>JBDTOF010000263.1:0-5916 GCA_039933375.1 Chloroflexota bacterium | reverse complement strand
CACCCATCGGTATAGCTGGTGCGAGGACTACCCGGATCCGCGCGTGCACGTCGCGGTCCTGCGTCAGGCGTCCGGACAGCTGTAGCCGGCGCCTCGGGCCACCGGGCCGGATCGGACCGTGGCGCTCTAGTCCGGGACCGGCTCCGGGATCGGCGGCCCGTCAGGGGATCGGGTCGAGGATGACCACCGGAATCACGCGGGTCGTCTTCGATGGGTACTCCCCGATGCCGGGATGGAGGGCGATGTGCTGGAGCCAGAGGCGCTCGCGTTCGACGCCCTCGGCCGTGGAGGCTCGGGCCTTGAATTTCTTCAGGTTGACCTCGATCGTGGCGACCGGATCCTTGAGGAGGTTGTGATACCAGCCCGGATGCGTCGGCGCACCGCCCTTGGACGCGGTCACGATGTAGCGCGCGCCGTCCTTCGAATAGGCGAGGGGACTCATCCGCTCCTCACCGGACTTCGCGCCGGTCGTCGTGAGCAGGAGCGCTTGGCGGCCGAGCCAGTTGCCTGAGGTTGCGTGCCCAACCTCCCGGATGTCCTTGACGAGTTGTTCGTTTGCAGCGGCCCAGGCGGCCCTGACTTCGGGGGAGAGCATCGGCTGACGGAACCTCAAATCTTCGGGTTGGGGAATATGGTTGCGCGAGCAACAATGTACCGCATCGGGCCGCGGGGCGCAGCCAGGCGCCGCACAGAACACTTGTCCTGTGTGTGCGATCGTCTCGCCCGCGCAATTCCCGCGTGGAATGCGCCGGCGCGGTCCTACAATTTCAGTCGATGAGTGTTCCGTTCATCGGCCGCGCAGACGAGCTGCGGGCACTGCGCACGTTGATCTCGGGGGCGCGGCGTGGCGGCGCCCCGACGGTTGGCCTCATAACCGGCGAGCCGGGGACCGGGAAGTCGAGGCTCCTCCGCGAATCCCTTCGCGGAGCAGATCCTGACAGGACCGTTTTGGTGGCGGGCTTTGAGCCCATCGAGCCTATCCCCCTGGCGGCACTCGGGGATCTCGTTCGGCGTCTGGCCACGGTTCCGGGCGATGGCCCGCGCCTTGCGTCGCTGGTGTTCGGGTCCGATGAGCGCCGGGGTGAGACCGCACTCCCGGTCTTCGAGGCGACGCACCGCGCGGTGATGGCATTTGGCCCGCTCGTCCTCGCAGTCGACGATCTCCAGTGGATCGACGCCCAGTCAATGGCGCTCCTGCACTATCTCCTCCGAGCCGCGGAGTCGTCGGCGAGTCCGCTTGTCATGCTCGTCGCTTCCCGGCATTCCGCGGCGGCCGCGACCTTCGCCAAAGGGATCGACGGGATGCTGCCCGACGCGCGACGACGCACCCTCGATCTGCGCGGCCTGCCGCGCGACGATGGCGTCGCCCTAGCCCAGGCGATCGATGCCGGACTCAGCGAATCGGCCGCAGAGGAGGCTTGGCGCCGCGCAGCCGGATCTCCGTTCTGGCTGGAGACCCTGGCCCGAGAGAACGACACCGCCGATGCCCTCGACCTAGTCGGCGAACGCTTGCGGTCCATCTCCGCCGATGCCGCCGACCTCGTGAGCACCCTCGCTGTGGTGGCCCGTCCCGCGGCGCGCGAAGAGCTTGGCGCACTCAACGCATGGCCGACCCTCCGGCTCGATCAGGCGATCCGCGAGCTCGTCGCGCGTGGTCTCGTGTCAGAGCTGCCGGGCGCGGTCCGGCTGGCCCACGACCTCATCCGAGAGGCCGCGAGCGTGGCGGTGCCGGCCGCAACAGCCCGGCGGCTGCATACCCGACTCGTCGAGGTGATCGAGGCCAACGGCGGCGATGACCTCGTGCTGCTGGCGGAAGCGCTCGACCATCGCACGGCCGCAGGACTTCCAACCCTGCCACTCGCGAAGCGACTCGTCGCGTCGCCAGGCCGTCGACTGATCGGTCCGGACCTCTTCGGTCGCCTCTCGGCGATCGCGGAGGCGCAATTGGCGGGCACTGCCGACCAGCTCGAGCTCGACGCGGGACTAGGGAAGCTCGCGAGTGAACAAGGTGAGCAGGACCTCGCGATCCGGCATTGGAGCCGCGTCGCGCTGACGGCCGAAGACGTGCGCGAGCGGCAGCATGCCGACCTCGAGGCAGCGCGAGCGGCATATGCAGCCGGGCGAGCAACTGACGTCAAGTCCCACCTGGAGCGGGCTCGGTCATATCCACTCGACGCCACCACGGCGATCCAGCTCGACACGGTCGAGGCGGAAACCTTGCTTTGGGTCGAGCACCAGACGGCGCAGGGCGCAGAGGCCGCGCAGCGAGCGGTGGCGCGCGGCCGGGAGCTGGCGGCATCGGCGGGTGGGATCGGCGGCTTGCCGCGAGTGACCCGAGCTGCTCTCCTGGCTGCCCTCGGCGCCGCCAATGATTCTGCGCTGCAGGAGGAGCGCGCTGCAGACATCGTCCAGCTGAGCCGGGAGGCGCTCGAGATTGCCGATGGCCTCGGCGAAGAGGCCCGACTGGCGGCCCTCCTTCGAACCGCCTTCCCATTCCGGACGCTCGGCATGTGGCGCGAGGCCGAGGAGCGCTACCAGGAAGCATGGGCGATCTCCCACCGGCTCATTCTGCCCATCTCCATGATCGAGGCCGGGCTGGGGTTTGCACGCGTGCTCCACGGTCTCGGGCGCATCGATGAGGCACGGGCGATCGCGACGGAGACCAACGCGCTGGAAGCCCGGATACGGCCCTGGCTGAGCTGGGACGCGAGCCAGGCTGTGCTCCACATGATCGAGCTCTCCCGCGGGGAGCCTGGCGCCATCGGTCGCCTGCGCGCCGACGCGCGACGGGTGGACCCGCACTTCGGCGTCAACGTCCACCAGCTCGCGGCAATCTGGCTCTCGCGCTTCGGGGAACGGTCGGCAGCCCGCGACGTCGAGCTCGAGCTCGAGGCGGCCCGAGCCTGCTCCGCGGAGGCCCGATGCCCTCGCTGCGACCGCGAGCTCCTTGTCGTTTCTGCAGAGCTCCATGCGCGCCACGGTCGAGTGGACCAGGCCCGGCGCGAGCTAGCCGAGTGGGAGGCGACGTACCACGGTCCCGGCTACACCGCCCTGCGCGCATGGCGCGCCCGTGCGCAATCGGCCATCGCGGTCGCATCCGGCGACCCCGCGGCCGCTGATCTGCTCGCCGAGGTCGCGATGGCTTCAGATGCCGTGGGCGAGGCCGAAGACGCGGTGTGGGCTCGGCTGGACCTCGGCCGTGTCCTCCGCGCGTCCGGTGATCGGCAAGGTGCCATCGGGACGTACACCGCGGCGGCGGCCCGAGCACGAGAGCTCGGAGCTGTGCGCGCCGGCCGCTTCGCAAGCCGGGCCCTGCGCGAGCTCGGCGTTCGTGCCTGGCGCCGCAGCGCACGTGAGGCCGGCGCCGGCTCCCTGCACGACCTGAGCTCCCGAGAGCTCGAGGTTGCGCGCCTCGTGGCCGAGGGCTCGAGCAACCGCGAGATCGCGGACCTGCTCGCACTCTCCCCGAGAACGGTGGAGCGCCACCTGACGAATAGTCTCGCCAAGCTCGGGGCTCGCAATCGCACGGAGCTGGCGGCACTCGTGCGCACACCGGTTTCGGTACGTGGTTCTACCGATGATTGAGGGTCGCCACTTGCCGTAGCGTCGCCGTAACGACCTCAGAGCAAGGTCGAGAAGCGCGGGAGGTGGGCGATGGCGATGGCGATGCTCATCGGGGGCAGGGACATCGGTCAGCCTGTCGTCGGCCCGGCGGCGGTGGGGCGCCTTGCTGCCCTCGGGATCACCCGCATCTCGCTCGCCGGCGATCAGTCGGGCTTCGGGGTCGTGCTGGAGGGCTGGGCGTTCGACCCCGCCCGAGTCGATGAAGCCGTCCGGGCGGTGTTCCCGGACCGGAGTGATGCCGTCCGTGTGTTCCGCGAGATCGAGCAGGTCGCGGTGTCGCTGCCGGCATTCGAAAGGAGCAAGTGATGGTACGCACCCGCCCGCAGGGACCGGGACGATATGACCAAACCGCCACCAACCATTGGAGAGGACCGACCATGCATTCGATCAAGCGATCGCTCGGGGTCATCGGCACGATCGTCGCGCTCATGGCCCTCGCCCCCGTCGCGTCGGCGGGCTCGCGCCAAAGCTTCCACCTGGACAAGACCTGCGCCGACGACGTGTCCGAGCCCCTCGGCTACATCTGCACTGTCCAGCACTCCGACTTCAAGTGGATCCCGGCCGGCACCGACATCCGCTACCTCGACCAGAACGAGGATGGCTCCGTCGTCCAGGCCAGGATCGAGATCGAGAACGGCAGCACCGATGGGACCTGCACCTGGAACACCTCGACCTGGGTTGACGCGATCTGCGTCTTCAGCTCCGGGACCGGGCGGCTGACGCAGTTCAATCTCGAGGTCGTCGTCACCGCCAGCGATGCCAACAACGATGACCAGACCATCTGGTACTGGGATGGCACGTACTCGTACGGACACTGAGCTGGGACCGCGACGATTGCTGAGAACCCGTCCAATCTCCCGTTGGCGAGCACCTCAACACCTCATGGGTGAGGCACTCGGGGCGTCTTCAGCACCGGTACCTCACCCATAATTTCGCGCCCGGATCGAACCTCAGGCGAAGGAGCAGCTTCCGGACGAGAGCACGTTGTACGTCCCGTTCGGGCTTCCGTGCTGCAGGAAGTTCAGGCTTCCGGCGAGGCCGCCATCCTCGTCGAGGAACTGGAACTTGAACGTGGTGACCCCTCCGCTGATGGCCTGACCATCGACGATATTGGTCACGACGCCGGTCTGGGCGTTGTACGAGAAGCCGAAGTGCGCGGCCCCGACAACGTGGTACGCATTGCCCTCCAGATCCTCCGCCATGACCTGGCTGAGTGTGAGGGTCCCGGTGCTGGACCAGTTGCCCGAGGCGGCGGTGGCAGCGCGCAGCACGTAGTCCATCGTCCCGGACACGATCACGAGGGTGGTGGAGCCACAGTCGAAGGCGATCGGCAGCGCGGGGAATGAGATGTGTTCGGCACGGGAGCCGGCCGCCGATACCGGAGATGCGCCGAACGCGAGAGCGAGCGCGGACACGGCCGCGAGTGTGGCGAGACGACGTCGCATGGTTTGGATCCTCCTGCTTCGATGCTTGACTTGGACTGAGGGGAGCATCGAAGGCTGGCCCGTCGGTGTCGTCATCCGCGCGGCGCGAAGACATCAATCGCAGGTCGCGATACGGCGCGACCAATGGATGACGAGGCGCGGGTCGTGGGCCTGTAAGGTGGCCGGGTGAAGCATCTCGGCTGGCTGACTCGCGACCGGACGGTTGGCGCGCGGCGCACGCCCACCGTTCTCGACTGGCTGCTCGCAGTCGCGCTCCTGGCGCTCGCGCTCGTCGAGGTGGCAAGCGGGGCTTTTCCGGGGCCCGTCGCCCTGGCGGCGGTGCTCCAGCTGGTGACGATCATTCCCGTCGCCTTCCGGCGGCTGCTGCCTGTCGCGGCGATCACCGTCGCGGCGCTCGTGACGCTGCCCTACACCGTCGTCTACGGCGCCGGTAACAGCCTGGCGGGCGCGGCGGCGTTCCTGATGCTCGCCTATGCCGTCGGACGCTATGCGGACCGGCGCGTATTGCCGATCGGCATCGCGATGGGCGTGCTGATGATCGTCGAGCTGTGGATCGGCGGCCGGCTGGCCGGGCTCGCGGACATTACCTACCTGCTCATCTTCTACGGGGCGGCCCTTGGTCTCGGCGTGGCCCTTCGGGCACAGATCCGGCGTTCGACGGTCCTGGAGGCCGTGGCGGACCGCGCCGAGCGGGAGAAGGAGGCGATGGCCCAGGCTGCCGTACTCGAGGAGCGGGCGCGCATCGCGCGGGAGTTACACGACGTGGTCGCCCACAATGTCGGGCTCATCGTCCTCCAGGCTGGTGGCGCGCGGAGCGTGCTCGGGGCGGATCCCGATCGGGCGCGGG
>JBDTOF010000262.1:0-12544 GCA_039933375.1 Chloroflexota bacterium | reverse complement strand
ACTGCCCGAACATCGGGGAGTGCTGGGACCAGCGGACCGCCACGATCATGATCCTGGGCGACACCTGCACCCGGGCCTGTGGCTTCTGCAACATCAAGACCGGCAAGCCGACCTGGTTCGACGACGACGAACCGCGGCGCGTGGCCGAGGCTCTGGCGCCCCTCGGTCTGGAGCACGTGGTGGTGACGTCCGTCGCCCGCGATGATCTGCCCGATGGCGGGGCCGGGGTGTTCGCCGAGACGATCCGCCAGCTGCGCGAGCGCGTTCCGGGGATGGGCGTTGAGGTCCTCATCCCGGACTTCAACGGGGAGGAGGCGCCGCTCCGCACCGTCATGGAGGCTGGACCGGACATCCTCAACCACAATCTCGAGACCGTGAAGCGGCTGCAGAAGCCCGTCCGGAAGCGTGCCCGGTGGGATCGCACGCTCAGTGTCCTGGAGCGCGCGAAGGTCTACGCCGGCGAGTACGGGCGCCTCGCGCATACGAAGAGTTCGCTGATGGTCGGCCTGGGGGAGACGCGGGCCGAGATGACCGAGGCGTTCACGGCATTGCGTGAGGTCGACACGGACATCCTCACGATCGGTCAGTACCTGCGGCCGTCGCTCCAGCACCTCCCACTTGAGCGCTACTACCACCCCGACGAGTTCGCCGAGATGAAGGCCGAGGCGTTGTTGCTCGGCTTCAAACACGTCGAGTCAGGCCCGCTGGTCCGCTCCAGCTACCACGCCCGCGACCAAGTACCGGGTGCCGAGCTCAAGGCGCTCCGTCGCCAGGCGACGCTCGATGCCACGGGCCGCGTCGTCCCGCTCGCCGGTTGACATTGCCGAGGTCGTATCCTTCTCGCTGATGGTCCGTCAACTTTCTCGCTCGATCCCGCTTGCCGAACTCCACTGCCACTTGGGCGCGGCCGTCACGCCGTCGATCATGTGGGGGATTGCGCACTCGCAGGGGATCAAGCTCCCGACCAAGGACTACTGGGAGTTCCGTGAGCTCATCACCGTCAACCCGCGAGCCACGAAGTCCTTCGAGACGTACCTCCAGCTGTTCCACTGGACCGAGCTGATCCAGAGTTCGCCGCTGGCCGTCGAGCGGAGCGTGTACGAGGTCATTGGCGGCGCGTATCGCAAGAACAACGTGACGACAATGGAGCTCCGCTTCAACCCGATGAAGCGAAATCGGGGAGGGGAGCAGGACCTCGATCACATCGTTGCCGCCGCTGTACGCGGCATGGATCGTGCGTCGCTCGAGTATCCGGTCAAGCCGGGCCTGATCTTCTGCCTCGACCGAGCCTTCCCCTACGAACTGAACGAAATCATTGCCGAGAAGGCCATCCTGTGGCGCGACCGGGGCGTGGTCGGGATCGACATCGCGGGACCAGAGTCGGCAACCTTCAGGGTGGCTGATTACAGGAAGCTCTTCCAGCGGGCCCGTCGTTACGGACTTGGCCTCACGGTCCACACGGGGGAATCCGGGCCGATCGAGGAAGTCGCCCGGGTCGTGGAGCTGCTGGAACCGGACCGGATCGGCCACGGGGTCAAGGCTGCGTACGACCCTCGCGCGATGGCGATGATCCGGGAGCGCGGGATCGTCCTCGAGGTCTGCCCAACATCGAACCTCAACACCAAGGTCGTGTCCGGCTGGGACGAGGTGCGCTGGATCTTCGACACGCTGCGGCGCAACGAGGTCCGCTTCGCGATCTCGACCGACGGGCCCGAGATGCTCAAGACCTACATCCGTGACGAGCTGGCGACACTAGGCCGCCTCGGCATCATGTCGGTCGAGGAGCAGGAGCAGGCCGCTGCGACTTCGATGGCCGCCTCGTTCGTGCGGAACGTCTCCGATGTGGCTGGACCCGCGCGCCAGCCCGCGACTCGCGTGGCCGTGGAGCGCGAAGAGGCCTGAGCCCGAGCGTCAGTCCGGCAGGACGGGACCGATCCGGTACGTGCAGGAGCGGTCGCCCGCAGCGATGTGCGTTTCGCGGGTGACGTCGACCCCGAGCACATCGCGAAAAAGATCGAGCTCGGCCTGACAGCAGCCCTCGACATTGCGTGAGACGTGATAGATGGCGCAATTGTGTTCGCGCAAGCGGATCGACCCGCCGGCATCGACAATGGCCTCGGCAAGGTAGCCGGCGGCATCCTGGAGGACGGCGAGCGCTCGGACGCGATCAACCAGGGGATCGTCGGGCGCAACCCGATCAGCGAGTTTCTGCCGCAGTCCGGTCCCGAGCTGGCGGCGCCGCGCGGCGAAGACCTCATCGAGGAGCGTGTCACCGCCGACCGCAGAGATCGCCTCGATGAGTCCGCGCGCGAACCCGTCGTAGTCCATCGGAAAGAGGTCCTGCGCGTCCGGCGTCACGTCGTAGTGGTGTCGCGGCCGACCCACACCGTGACGCTCGGTCACGTGGCTGACCAGCCCAGCTTCCTCGAGAGCGTGCAATTGCTGGAGCACGCCCGTCCGGCTGGCTCCGAGATGCGTCGCCAGTCGATCCGGTGACATCGGGCCGCTCTGGCGCAGATTCACCAGGATCGCCCGTCTGAGTGATGACGCGGATGGCAGCGCGGAAGCGTGCCCGTTGCCTGATTCGTGCCCGAACGCAGACACGGCCACTGTCGCTGGGGCGTCCGGTTGGGCGAGGTCGGCGGGCTCGGGCACGTGCTGAGGCTAGCCCAATCGGCAGATCCACGCCCGGACGGAAGTGACTCCAGTGCTACGCTCCTCGTATGGATCTTGACTTGTCAGCGGAACACGTCCTGCTTCGATCGACCGTCCGCGATTTCATGGTTCGCGAGGTCGCGCCAATCATCGACGAGCACGAGCGCGAGCGCCGGTTTCCGGTCGAGATCGTTCGCCGACTGGGTGAGATGGGTTGGCTCGGCATCCCGATCCCGGAGGATGAGGGCGGCGCCGGGCTCGACACGCTCGCCTACGCGATCGCGATCGAGGAGATCAGCCGCGTCTGGGGCTCCCTCGGTCTCATCGTTGCTGCCCACACGTCACTGGGTTGTGGACCGCTCCACCTCGCCGGCACACCCGAGCAGCAGCAGCGGTTCCTCGTCCCAATGGCCGGCGGCGAGGTCATCGGCGGCTACGGGCTCACCGAACCCGGGGCAGGTTCGGACGCTGGCGGCACCCGAACGACCGCGATCCACGAGGATGGACCCGATGGCGGGACCTGGATCATCGAGGGCGGCAAGCGGTTCATTACGAACGCCGGCCAGGCCGGGACCTACATCGTCACCGCCCGGACGGGCGACAAGGCCGACGGGTCGGCCGAGATCAGCGCGTTCATCGTCACGGCCGACACGCCGGGCTTCCGCGTCGGTCGGCTCGAGGATAAGCTCGGGCTCCACTCGTCGGCCACGGGCGAGTTGTTCTTCGATGGCTGCCGTATCCCGGCAGACCAGATGCTCGGCGCGCGCGGCGAAGGCTTCCGGACCTTCCTCAAGATCCTCGACGGTGGCCGCATCAGCATCGCTGCGATGGCTGTCGGGATCGCGCAGGCGGCGCTCGATGCTGCCGTTCCGTATGCCCAGACGCGCGAGCAATTCGGGCGCCCGATCGGCTCGTTCCAGGGCGTCGCCTTCATGATCGCGGATATGGCGACCGAGATCGAGGCAGCCCGCGGCCTCGTCTGGAAGGCCGCCTGGCTGAAGGACCAAGGCCGTGACTTTTCTCTGGTCGCTGCGCAGGCGAAGCTGTTTGCATCCGAGGTCTCCAGCCGTGCCACCAACGCAGCCATCCAGGTTCACGGCGGCTACGGGTACGTGACCGACTATCCCGTCGAGCGCTACCTGCGCGATGCCAAGCTGACCGAGATCGGGGAGGGGACCAGCCAGGTCCAGCGGCTCGTCATCGCCCGTCGGATCCTTGGTCTGCGCATCATCTGAGCACTGGGGCGAGCCAGCGCCCCACTCGTTCGCGAGCCTAGCCTAGCCGCCGTTTCCTGCCGCGGCCATCAGCGCGGCCCGGATCGCGTCCTTGAAGGCCGCGGGCCATGGGCCCTGGCCAGCGAGCACATACGGCTTCGCGTCGATGAGTTCGACGGTCGCCGGGTCCTGGGCCCACTGGGCCACGCAGGGGTCAATATCAGGCCGGCGCCGGTCGAAGGTCTCACCGGTCCGGAAGATGTAGACCCGCAGATGGACCGGCGTCGTGACTCCCAGTCCGGAGGCATCGAAGCCGATTGCCGTCGGGATGAGGGTCGGGTCTGTGCAGCCCGCGTCTCCTGAGGCGATGTGGTCGAGGACGAGCCCTCGCCCGGCCAGTTCGCCGGCCATCCCGGGAAAGTCCATCGGCGTCGGCTCCGGAGACGCCTGGAAGATCGTCGAGCAGCCGGCCAGGACGATGCCAGCGAGTCCGACACCCACGCCCCGGAGGACCTTCGACATTCCCATTCGGCGAGGCTATCCGAACCGTCGATCGAGCGCCTCGGGCGGCCGGCTCCCGGTGCTAGGATCGGGCCGTGCCTGATCCCGAGAAGCCCTGGCCGCTCTTCGGACAGGACGTCCCCGATGCTGCCTGGAGGCCCGGACCGGACGAGTTGGCGAGTTCGCGCCTCGCGATATTCGTACGAGCGTCCGGCGTCGCCACGCTCGACGAGCTCCAGGTGCGCGCTTCGCAGGATCCGGCCTGGTTCTGGGGTGCCGCGGCCGACGATCTGGCCATCCCGTGGCAGCGCAAACCGTCCGGCGTGATGGACGCCTCGGGTGGGGCAGCGTGGACCCGCTGGTGGACCGGTGGCGCCTTCAATCACGCGATTGCGGGCATCGACCCGCGTGCGGCGCGCGATCCCGACGGTGAGGCGCTCGTCTGGGAAGGCGAGGATGGCGCGATCGAGCGGTTCACCGCGAGCCAGCTGCGCGACGAAGTGGACCGGGCGGCCACGATGCTCGCCCGCCATGGCGTCAAGCCCGGCGACCGCGTCGGGATCCTGCTGCCCATGCTCCCCGAGACGGTCATCGCGGTTCTTTCGCTGGGGCTCATCGGCGCCATCTTCACGCCGATCTTCTCCGGCTACGGGGCGACGGCCATCGGCGCGCGCCTCCGCGACTGCGAAGCGACCGTTCTGATCACCGCCGACGGGTTCCTCCGGCGCGGGTCTGCGGTTCCGCTGAAGGCCACCGCCAACGACGCACTTGCCGAGGCCCCAACGGTCCAGCGAGTGCTCGTCGTCCGCCGGCTCGGCGAAGCGGCCCCGGCCGCGGATTGGGATACGGGTCGCGATCGCTGGTGGGACGAGGAAATGGCAGCAACGACGCTCCCAGCCACGCGACCACGGCCGTTGACCGACCCGGAGTCCCCGTACATGGTCATCTACACCTCGGGCACGACCGGCAGGCCGAAGGGCGCGGTCCACGTCCACGGCGGCTTTCCGATCAAGGCTGCCCAGGACCTCGCGCACTGCTTCGATCTCCGCGCCGGCGAGACGCTCTTCTGGTTCACCGACCTCGGCTGGATGATGGGCCCGTGGGCGATCTCGGGCGCCCTGATGCTTGGTGCGCGCCTGGTGCTCTACGAGGGCACCCCGGACCATCCAGGTCCGGATCGACTGTGGTCGATCGTGGCGCGGCATCGAGTAACGCATCTTGGATTGAGCCCGACGGTCATCCGCGCCCTGATGCAGCACGGCACGGATCCCGTTCGGTCGCACGACCGCAGTTCGCTGCGAGTGCTTGGCTCAACAGGCGAGCCGTGGAACCCGGATCCCTGGTGGTGGTTCTTCCGGGAGGTCGGGGAGGCGCGCTGTCCCGTCGTGAACTACAGCGGCGGGACGGAGGTGTCCGGCGGGATCGTTGCCGGGAACCTCATGACACCCGTGCGCCCGACGTCGTTCTCAGGCCCGAACATCGGCGTGGCAGCCGACGTCGTGGATCCGGACGGCGCCCCGGTCCGCGGTCGAGTTGGCGAACTCGTCATCCGCCAACCGCTGCCCGGCATGACCCGCGGATTCTGGGGAGACCCCGAGCGCTACGAGGAGACCTACTGGTCCCGATTTCCCGGGATCTGGGTCCATGGTGACTGGGCCCTGATCGATGAGGCCGGCTACTGGTACATCCACGGCCGCTCGGACGACACGCTCAAGATCGCCGGCAAGCGCGTCGGGCCAGCCGAGGTCGAGAGCGCCGCGGTTGGTGTCGGGGCCGTGGTCGAGGCAGCGGCCATCGGCATTCCGCATCCGATCAAGGGGGAGTCGATCGCCCTGTTCTGTGTCCTGGCAACGGGAGTGGCGGACACGCCCGGCATCCGCGCCGAAATTGCGGCCGCGGTCGTCCAGGCGCTCGGCAAGCCCCTCAAGCCGGAACTCGTCCTCGTGGTCCCGGCGCTCCCCAAGACGCGTTCGGGGAAGGTCATGCGCCGGGTAGTGCGCTCCGCCTTCCTCGGCCTGGACCCGGGGGACATTTCGGCACTGGACGACCCCGCCAGCGTCGCTGCCATTCGTGCGCTGAGCGGCGTTCCGAGGCGCTGACCGCGCGTTCGCCGAGGCTCGACCTCTCGATCGAGGGCGCCGTCGCGGTGGCTATCGTAGGATCCGGATGCCAGCACCCGACGGGGTCCGATGGATCCCCGGTGTCGCCGGCGCTCCGGCCGCTGCGCCGGATCCAGCTCGAGGTCTGTGTGCCCGTCGTCCGCCCGTTTCGCGCGCTTCGCTTCGACCCCGGCGTGGTCGGGGAGCTTGGCGGCGTCATCGCGCCGCCGTACGACGTCGTCGGGGACGACTTGCGCCGCGAATTGCTGGCCAGCAGCTCACACAACGTCGTGCGGCTTGACTTCCCGGTCGAGGAATTCGGCGATCCAGATCCCGATGACCGCTACCGGCGGGCGGCCCGGCTTCTCTCGGACTGGCGTGGCCAGGGTGCCCTGCGACAGGATCCTCGCCCATCGATCTACGTCTACGAGCAGCAGTTCGCCCGGCTGGGGCGGACGGAGCCGGAGACCCGGCGAGGCTTCTTCGCGCGGGTTGGCCTGCAACCATTCGGCCAGGAGATCCGACCACACGAACGGACGATGCCCGGGCCGCGCGAGGACCGCTACCGCCTTCTCCGGGCCACCAATGTCAACACCAGCCCGATTGTCGCGATGTACCGCGACCCCAGGCACCGTGTTGCTCCGCTACTGGAGGCGATCACCGCGCGACCGGCTGCAGTCGATGTCCGGGATTTTGCCGGGGACCGCCATCGCCTGTGGGTCCTGACGGCCGGCACCGATGGGTCCGCAGAGACGCTGGCAGAGATCGCGGGCCGTGTGCCCCTGACCATTGCCGATGGCCATCATCGGTACGAGACGGCCCTTCGGTTCCAATCCGAGCGTCGCGTCGGGGCGCCGGCCACCGAGGACGCAGAGCACGGCTACGACTTCGTCCTGATGCTGCTCCTGGAGCCGGAGGCCGGACCGCTGCTGGTCCTTCCAACCCACCGGGTTGTTCGGGGCCTGGGCTCCGATGGGCTCGCCATGCTCCGAACCGTGCTGTCCAGCTACTTCAGGATGAGCCGCCGCATGCCGGCCGACGAACTGCTCCGTTCACTCGGACCTGACGGCGACGAGCCGCCGCGTTCGGGTGGCCGAATGGGACTGTGGACGCGCGACGGCGGCTGGATCCTGCAGGCGAAGGGGAAGGCGCTCGAGACGATCCTGGGGCCCGGCGGCAAGGCGGTCCGCCGTCTCGACGTTTCGATGCTCGGCGCCGTGCTGGATGCGGGCGCCGGCCTCGATGCCGCGGCCATCGCTGCCGGCGAGCGCCTCATCTACACGCACGATGCGGCCGAGGCGATCGCGCTCGTCGATGCCGGCACCGAGGGCGCTGACGCAGCATTCCTGCTTGATCCGACGCCGGCCGCAGAGATCCTCGCGGTTGCCGCCGAGGGCGACGTGATGCCCCAGAAGAGCACCTACATCTACCCAAAGGCCATCACCGGCCTCGTCATCAATCCGCTGGAGAGCTGATCGTGCCCGATTCCACACCCGACGACATCCTCGCCCGCACCCAGGCATCGACCGGAGGACGACCGGTCCGCAAGGATGAGATCGAGCTCGACGAGCGGGGAATCTACGTCGAGTCGTGGCTGCCGGAGCGGCGCTCGCGTCGAAAGCCGTTGCTGTTCGTCCACGGCGAACTGACTGGCTCGTGGCTCTGGGAACGGTTCCTTGGCTACTTCGCCGGCCGGGGCTGGGAAGGCCATGCCCTCAATCTCCGCAACCATCACTGGAGCCAGACCGCCGACCCGGCAGAACTGTCCTTCGAGCTCTTCGTCGAGGACGTCGCCTCCGTCATGGCCCGACTCGGGCCAGGCGTCGTCGTGATTGGCCACGGAATGGGTGGGCTGCTCGCCCTCAAGGCTGCCGAGCGCCAGCCGCTGTCCGGTCTCGTGCTCGTCGCCTCGCACCTGCCCGGCGATCTTCGCCTGCCGGCTCACCAGCACGAGTTGCGCGAGATTCCCGAGTTGTACGGCAAGTCGATGATCGGCTGGGAAACACTGCCGGAGCGGCTCCAACGTGACCACAGCGATCTCTCGATCTCCGACATCCTGCGGATCCAGCACCTGATGGGCCAGAAGCCTCACGAGTCTGGACGGGCGCGGCGAACCATGCTCCGCGGCATCCGGATCAACCGGGAACTCCTGGAGGGTGTGCCCAAGCTCGTGATCGGTGGTGGCATCGACCGCCAGGTGGCGGTCGAATCGGCCGAGCGACTCGCGGAATGGCTCGACGCTCCGTTTGAGCCGTTTGGCGCGCATTCGCACTACGGGCTCGTGGTCGGAGAAGAAGGCTTCGCCCAGGTCGCGGACTCGGTCAGGGCCTTCCTCGAGGTCCATCGACTCTGATTGGCGGGAGCCGCTCGGGCCCACTTTTGGTATCATCCGCCGTCTCGCCCGTCCGGGCTCGAGAACAGGCCGCATTCGTCTAGAGGCCCAGGACACCGCCCTCTCAAGGCGGAGACCACCGGTTCGAATCCGGTATGCGGTACCAACGCCATCACTCGCGCCCCCGGCTTGCCCCGGGGGCGCTCTCGTACACTGCCCACCCATGACGACTGCCGGATCACGCCGCCTGCTCATCCTCACCGAGGGCCAGTTTCAGGCTCACGACGCGAAGACCGCGATGGGCGTCATCCGCTACGGGACCGACGACATCGTTGGCCTGCTCGACTCGTCGATCGCCGGCCGGAATGTCAGCGAGTGGATGCCCGGGCACGACCTCCCGGTGCTGGCGACGCTCGCCGATGCGATGGCGATGCCCGAACCGCCGGATACGCTCCTCATTGGCATCGCCCCGACCGGGGGCCGACTTCCAGCGGACTGGCGGACGATCATCGTGGAGGCGCTCCGGGACGGTCTCGACATTCACTCGGGCCTCCACTCATTCCTCGGCGACGATGCCGAGTTCTCCGCCGAGGCCGCGGCGTCGGGTTCCCGGATCGTCGACTTCCGGCGTCCGCCGGAGCGCCACGAGACCGCCGTCGGGCGACGGCACCGACCTGGCTCGCGGGTCATCCTGACGGTCGGGACGGACTGCGCCATCGGCAAGATGTCGGTCGCCCTGGAACTTCGCAAGTCCGCCCTGTCGGCCGGCTATCGGGCTGTCTTCGTGCCGACCGGCCAGACCGGGATGATGATCGACGGCTGGGGCGTGGCCGTGGATCGGGTCATCAGCGACTTCGCTCAGGGCACGGTTGAGTGGATGATCGGTGAGGCCGAGGACCGCGGAGCATGGGTGATCGTCGAGGGCCAGGGCTCGTTGGATCACCCGGCCTACTCCTCGGTCACCCTGAGCCTCATCCACGGCTCGACGCCGCACGCGATGGTCATGGTCCACAAGCCGGGTCTGGCGATCCACGACTTCGATCACCTGCCCGACGTTTCGTTCCCGATCGCCAACCTGACCGATTTCATTCGCCTCCATGAGACCATCGCGGGCCTCGTGGCACCCTCGAAGGTCGTCGCGGTGGCACTCAACACCTCGCTCTACCCGGACCCAGCGGACGCCCGGAGGGTGATCGACCAGATCGCCCGCGAGACGGGTCTTCCTGCAGCCGATCCGGTCCGCTTCGGCGCCGAAGATCTATGGTCCGCCATCCATGACGCGGTCGAAGGGCTGCCCTGGGTCCAGGAGAATGACGCTCGAGGTCCGGCGTGACCCTCCGCCTCGGCCACGAGACGCTGGAGCTGCACCTGCGCGACCCGTTCCGCATCGCCCGCGCGGAGCACGGCCTTGGCACGACGGTCACGACCGTGGTCGTCGAGCTTCGGGACGATCGGTACCCGGGAGTCGTCGGAATCGGAGAGGGCTACCCGAGTCGGTACTACGGGGAGACGCCGGCGACGATGGCCGCGGTGTATCCGCTGCTCATCGAGGCGGTAGGGGAGCTGACTCCATCGGCCGATGGGCTTCACGCTGCCGGGGACTCGATGCGCGACGCGCTTCGCTGGAACGGCGCCGCGAAGTGCGCGATCGATTCGGCCCTGCACGATCTCGTCGGCAAGGTCACCGGCCGCCCGGTCTGGGATCTCCTTGGACTTTCACCGGATATCCCGCCGACCGACTTCACGCTCGGGCTCGACGAACCGGAGATCGTGGCGGAGCGTGCGCGACGGGCCTCGGCCTTTCCCGCCCTCAAGATCAAGTGCGGCGGCCCGGCGGACGTCGCAACGCTCCGAGCGGTCCGTAACGTCTACGACGGTCCCATTCGCGTCGATGCGAACACCGCCTGGACGCCCGACGTCGCCCGAACGTTGCTCCCGGAGCTGGTCGCACTCGGGGTCGAATTGATCGAACAGCCGTTTCCGGCCGGCCGGCTCGACTGGATGGCCGGGTTTCAGCAGATCTCGGAACTGCCGATCGTGGCTGATGAATCGTGCGTGACCGACGAGGACCTCGAGAACCTCGTCGGTGTCGTCGCCGGGGTGAACGTCAAGTTGGCCAAGGTCGGTGGACCGGGACCGGCTGCCCGCATGCTCGCCCACGCGCGGGACCTCGGCTTCCGGCGGTTCCTTGGCTGCATGGAAGAAACGTCGGTGGTGATCGCCGCCTCGGCGGCCTGCGCGTCCCTCGTCGAGTGGGCCGATCTGGATGGCTGTCTGCTCCTTGCCGACGATCCGTTCGAGGGCCTGGAGCTCGGTCTGGACCACCGCTGGCAGCTCGGAAATCAGCCCGGGCTCGGGGTCGCTCGACGGAGTTCATAACCGCCTCGCCGGGCCTCGGATGAGCGTGTGGATAACTTGGTGGACGAAAAGGTGGAGAAGCCCCTTACCGAAAAGGGGGCTCCGGACGTACCATGAGCGAGTCGGCAGAAACCCTCGGGAGGGGGGTCGGCCGACCATCCAGTCAACCAGGCTGCGGGCCACGGTTCACTTCGCCGTGCCTCGCGCTCGTCTCCTCGCGCCCACTGAACTCGGAGGTCAGGTATCGATGGTTCCGCGCCCCGCGCCTGAGGAAGCACCGTCCGACGAGGCGGTCGAATTCGTCCGGTTCTGCTATCAGCGTCGAAAGGTGGGCTGGCCCGAGCTGTACGACGAGATGTGTGGCGTTGCCGGTCGGGGCCTGTTCAAAGGCTGGGGCGCCGATGATCTCGCGGCACACGGCATCGGGTTCTCGCTGCACGAGATGCCATCGCTGGCGGCAATGGTCACTGAGATCGTCGATCGGGATCGCGGCAGGGCCCGCGCAAAGGCAATCGCGGAAGCCTGAGGCTCAGGCGCGGATGCGCCGCCGCGACATTTCACCTTCGATCTGGCGCTCAGCCTCGACGTAGCGATCGATCTGCTCGCGTAGCTGGTTGGCCTCGGGCGTGTACAGATGCACCTGCTGCTGGAGGATGTAGCTGAGTCGACGGCTCGTCATCCGAACGTGGTCCAGATTCTTCATCAGGACGAGCGGGTCCATCGAGGCCAGGTCCGATGGGTGGTACATCTGCTGCATGACCGCATTCTAGCGAGCGGCGCACCCGGGAGCGGCGCGGCCATGGGTCCAGGGCGCGTAAGAGCCGCGGCGTCGCACGGCCGCGATCTCTATAGCGCGCGGAGGCGCGGGGGCCAGGTCCAGTCCACTGGGGTCGCGGCGGCACTGAGTGCGCGGCGTCGGCCGAGTTCGGTCGCTCCCAGCACCAGGATGCGGTCGAGTTGCGTAGCGCGGCCGGCCTCGGCGCCCCACAGTTTGGTCATCTTCCGGTTCGGCAGGACCGCGTCGAGCGCGACGCCCGCCAAACGGTATCCCTCGGGGGCAGCGGCTTCGGCCCAGATGTGTTCGGCCAGCTCCGTTCCGTTGCTGATGGTCCGACCGCGATCCGTCGCCACGTCGCCAATGACCAGAACGACCACGGCATCGTCAGTCAGGGCCCGGCGCAGGCCGTGGAGCACTTCGCGCAGGAAGACCGTGTACGGCGCGCGGTGGTGGGCATCGTCGAGGGCCCGGTCGATGGCCTGCGCGTCGAACCCAAGAAACCAGGTTCGGAGCCAGTTGTAGTATCCGTACTTGACTACTCGAAGATACGGTGGCGAGGTGACGACCAGCCGGGCCCGATCCGGTAGCCCGTGCGCCCGTAAAGCGG
>JBDTOF010000261.1:0-2120 GCA_039933375.1 Chloroflexota bacterium | reverse complement strand
CCCCAGGCGATCGAGTGGTCGTTCGCGACGCCAAAGATCAGCGCCTTCCTGCCGTCGAGCAAGCCCATGCTGTCTCCCCACCCTGTTTCTGGAGGCCCCCGGCCCGGGTCAGGACCGGGCCGGCCGTTCGTTTCGCCGGAGACTACCATCGGTCCATGCCGGCGACTGCACTGACCGTTCCATCCTCGCCCGTGGCGCTTCGGGCTGCCTTGATCGGCGTTCGAGCGCTGGTCCTCGACGCTGACGGAGTCCTCCTGTTTGCCGGCCGCCCGCTGCCCCGCGTCGCTGAGTCGCTGAGTCGCCTGGAATCGGCGGGCGTCCCGTATCGGGTCGTCACCAACTTCTCGTCGTCCCATCGAACGACGCTCGCGGCGAACTTCTCACGGGCCGTGGGTGTGCCGGTGGACCCGGAGCGGATCATCACCGCGGCCTCGGCGGCGGCCGCCTACACCGCCCGCCATTACGCCGGGGTGCCGCTTCTGGTCCTGGCCGCTCCCGATGCCCGGGCGGAGTGGGATGGCCAGCATCTCCTCACGCCGGATGAGGCCGACGCGGTCGGGGCCGAGGTTGGCGCGGTCGTGATCGGCGACGCCGGTGATGACCTGTCCTTCCGGAACCTCAATATCGCGTTCCGCGCCATCCGGGCGGGGGCCGCTTTCGTGGCGATGCACCGAAATCTCTGGTGGGTGACCCCGCGTGGAGTGACCCTCGATGCCGGCGCCTTCGTGGTCGGGCTGGAGGAATCCCTGGGCCAGCGGGCGATCGTGGCCGGCAAGCCGTCACGGGTTGTCTTTCGCGAAGCGGTCCGCGCACTTGCGCGCGAAGCCGGCACACCGCGATTGGCGGCACGCGATGTCGCGATGGTCGGCGATGACCTGGAGAGTGACATCGGCGGGGCGCATCGAGCCGGACTGCGGGCCCTGCTCGTGCTCAGCGGCAAGACCGACGCCGCGGCCGTCCGAGCCGCGGACGGAGCCGGGCGGTTGCGGGGCGCGGTCTTCCCCGATGCGATCGGGGAAGATCTGAGCGCGGTCGTCGAGGCCCTCATCGCCGCGCGCTAGACTGGTCAAAACCGCTCGTTGAGGCGGCCGGCACCTCGCCCACCCGCGACATGCCCGCCCGCAGATCGCTGGAGATCCCGCCATGACTGACACCAAGCCCCGAATCAAGATCACCTACGCCACGCTCCGCAACGACAACGAAGAACTGCATGGGCTGTACGAAGCCGGCCTCAAGGCGTCGGAGGCGGGCCTGGGCCAAACGCACCACCAGTACATCGACGGCCAGTGGGTCGAAGGCGGCGCCGGGACGTTCGAGGTCCGCAGCCCCATCGATACGGACATCCTCGTCGGCACCTTCGCCAAGGGCGACGCGGCCGACGTCCAGCGGGCCGTGGAGGCTGCCCGACGGGCACAGCCCGAATGGCGCAGGACGCCATGGCAGGAGCGCCTGGCGATCATTCGCCGGGCGGCCGACCTCATCTCTGAACGACAGATGCACATGGCCGCGGATATGGCCTACGAGGTCGGCAAGAACCGTCTCGAAGCCCTCGGCGAGGTCGAAGAAGCCGCGGATCTGATGCGCTACTACGCCCAGACGTTCGAGGACAACGCGGGCTACGACCACCCGATGGACAACCTCGGCGACGCGACCGTCCATACCCGGACCGTCCTGCGACCGCATGGCGTGTTCGCCGTCATCAGCCCGTTCAATTTCCCGATGGCCCTCGCGGCCGGGCCCGTTGCGGCGGCTGTCATGTCGGGCAACACGGCGGTCTACAAGCCGGCGTCCGCGGCCCCGCTGTCCGGCGTGAACCTGGTCCAGGCCTTTGCGGATGCGGGCATGCCTGCCGGTGTCGTCAACTTCGTCATGGGCCCCGGAGGCACCGTCGGCGAGGCGCTCCAGACCAACAAGGGCATCGACGGCATCGTATTCACCGGGTCATACGAGGTCGGATACCGGTTGTTCAAGTCGTTCTCGACCCTCTTCCCGCGCCCGTGCATCGTCGAGATGGGCGGCAAGAACCCGGCGATCGTGACCCGCAACGCTGACCTCGAGGAGGCCGCCGAGGGAATCATGCGATCAGCGTTCGGGTTCGGCGGCCAGAAGTGCTCGGCCAA
>JBDTOF010000260.1:0-1921 GCA_039933375.1 Chloroflexota bacterium | reverse complement strand
TGGCCGACCGGTGAGTCGCCGGGGAACCAGCGCGCCCACTCCTCGTTGAACTCGTCGAAATCGCTCGGCTCCCGCAGGGCCCAGTTGGCCCACACGACCTTGTCGAGCGAGCTGCCCACTCCCTCGAGCCTCAACTTCAGATTCTCCAGGCACCGTCGCGTCTGGAGCTGGATGTCACCGTTGACCGTCAGCCCACTTTCAGGATCGACCGGGCCAACCGACGACACGTAAATCATCCCGCCGGCCACGACGGCACGACCATGGCCCACCGTCGGCCGCTCATCCTCGTGTCCCGCATCGCCGATCGCCCAGCGCGCCTTGCCTCGCGATGTCGGCTTGGTTGGGTCCTCGGGCGGAATCCCGAACTCACCCTCGGGAAGGTCCAGGCCCGCCGTCTTGAACACTCCCATGAAGGACGGCCTCTCGCCCGTCGACTTGATCGCACCCACGACCTTGCCGTCTTTCATCCCCGTCTGCTCGAAGGCGAAGATGTCGCGGGTCAGGATCCGGTCATCCTCGATTCCGTAGACCTCGGTGACGTTGACGATCTTGCGGGTGCCGTCCTTGAGTCGAGCGGTATGGACGATCACGTCGATCGCGGACGCAATCTGCTCCCGGATCGACTGAAGCGGCATCTGGTAGCCCGACATCAGGATCATCGTCTCGAGGCGCCGGAGCATGTCCTGCGTGGTATTGGCGTGGCCCGTCGAGAGAGAGCCATCCTGGCCGGTCATCATCGCCTGGATCATGTCCAGGGCCTCACCGGATCGACACTCGCCAACGATGATTCGATCTGGACGCATGTGGAGGGCATTGCGCAGCAGGTCCCGGATCGTGACCTCGCCTTCGCCCTCGACGTTGGACGGCCGGGCTTCGAGGGTGACGACATGCTCCTGGCGAAGCTGGAGCTCGGCGGCATCCTCCACCGTCACAATCCGATCGCTCTCGGGAATGAAGGACGAGAGGACGTTCAGGAACGTCGTCTTGCCGGACCCGGTGCCACCCGAGACGAAGATGTTGAGTCGGGCCAGGACGCAGTGGCGCAGGAAGTCGAAGACCTCCACCGGCGCCGTGCCAAAACCGATCAGGTCCTTGACCGTGAACGGCCGCGCCGAGAACTTGCGGATCGTGATGACGGGACCGATCAGCGACAGTGGCTCGATGACGGCGTTGACGCGCGACCCGTCGGGCAGGCGTGCATCCACGCGTGGGCTCGTCTCGTCGATCCGCCGCCCGAGCGGCGCGATGATCCGGTCGATGATGCGTCGGACGTGCTCCTCGTTGAGGAACGCGACATCCACTCGTTCGATCTTTCCGGCCCGCTCGATGTAGATATGACTCGGGCCGTTGACCATGACCTCGGTGATGGTCGGGTCGGCCAGCAGCGGCTCGAGCGGCCCGAGGCCGGTGACCTCGTTGACGATCCCCTGGACCAGCTCCAGTCGTTCGTCCCGGGTGACTGCGTAACCGTGCTTCTCGACGATTCGGTCGACCATCGCTCCGACCCGACTTCGAACCTCGGCCGGAGTGGTTGCGTCGATCACCGACTCGAAGGATCCGACTACCTCGCCCTGGACGCGGGCCTGGATCTCGGCCAGGAGCTTCTTTCGGCCCGGAGCGACCGGGGCCTTCGGCGGGCCGGCAGGTGCCTTCTGCTCGTCCGAGGCCTCGGACGATGGCGCCGGTTCCGGATGGGCGTCGGGTGTCGGTTCGAGCGACGAATCACCTCCGCCGCGCGCTTTCTCGACCCGCCGGAGCAGCGACATGGATCCAGACCTCCCCCGCGATGACGTTGCGGCCGTCGGAGTCTCGTCCGGTGACCTCATCGCAGGATACCGCGGCCGCGCGGCGCGTCCAGTAAGCCAGGAGTACCGCCGGCGACATGGGGCCTGCGCCGGCTCGGGGAAGTGCAGTCAGTGCG
>JBDTOF010000259.1:0-2026 GCA_039933375.1 Chloroflexota bacterium | reverse complement strand
CGACTGGACCGTGTCCAGCGTTCTGGACACCACCATCGTGGCCGGGAGCGCGGGTCGGGTCAAGCAGTGTCGGGCGTCTTCGGGGACGGTCCAGGTCTGCAACGCCACCTACGGAAACAACGGTTGGCTGGGTGTCGCCTCGATCAGCATCACGGGCGGAACCCACATCACCCAGGCCACGGTGAAGGTCAACGACACGTACTTCAATACCACTGCCTACAACACACCCGCCTGGCGGAACCTGGTGATGTGCCAGGAGGTGGGCCATACGCTGGGCCTGGATCACCAGGACACCAACTTCAGCAACGCGAACCTCGGCACGTGCATGGACTACACGAACGACCCATCCACCAACCAGCATCCCAACGACCATGACTACGCTCAGCTCGAGACCATCTACGCGCACCTCGATTCGACCACGACGATCTCCTCGGCGACCACGAGGGGTGGCGGTTATGGCAACGTTGGAGTGGTCGACGCGCCGGAGGCCTGGGGCCAACTCGTCGCGGTGACCAACCACGGATACGGGGCGTGGTTCGTCCTCGATCTCGGTGGTGGGGACCAGCTCCTGACCCACGTCCTGTGGGCCGATCGCTAGAGGGTCTCGCAGCGGGCTTCGCGCCGGCGACGATGGATGAATTCGAGCCCCGCCGGCCAACGGCGGGGCTCCTCTCGTTCTTGCGCTATCCCAGCATCTGGCGGAGCGCAAACAGCACGTTGGCCGGGCGCTCGGCGAGGCGCCGCATGTACCAGGGGTACCAAGCCTCACCGTAGGCGATCAGCGTCCGAACGCGGATGCCCTGGGCGTTGAGGCGACGCTGTTGATCGGCCCGGATGCCGTACAGCATCTGGACCTCGAACGCCGTCCGGTGCAGTCCCAAGGCGTGTGCATGTTCCGCGACCTGCTCAATGAGCCCGACGTCGTGGGTCCCGAGTCCGATCCGGATCTTCGTACCGGCCCGTGCAGCCTCGAGCATCGCCACGCAAAGGGCCAGGTAGTTCGCATCGACATCGTGGCGCGAGGCGTAGGCGATGGTCGCCGGTTCCGCGTACGCGCCCTTGACCAGGCGGATCTCCGGTGACAGCGGGAGGAGTCGCTGGATGTCGCTGGCAGTGCGCTTCAGGTAGGCCTGGAGGCAGATGCCGACATTCGGATGCACTGCCTTGAGCCGTTCGTAGAACGCGATCGTGCCCTCCGTGTAGGCACTGGATTCCATATCGAGCCAGAGGGTCTTGCCGCCGCGGGCGGCCCTCGCCGCCAGCGCCATGGCGTGCTCAAAGGTCCGCTCGACATCCAGGTCGAAACCGATCTGCGTCAGCTTCAGGCTCACTTCGCCGTCCATGCGCCGTTCGCGGATCTGGTCCATCACCTCGAGGTAGTGCGCGGCGACCCCATCGGCTTCCGCGATCTGGGTCAGGTTCTCGCCGAGCCGCGTGTAGAGCGTCCCGATGCCTTCGATCTGAAAGTGCGTCCCGGCCACGAGGGCACTCTCCGCGTCCTCACCGGGCATGAACCGGCGCACGGCGCGCTTCGCGAACCAGAGCCTTGGCAGGCGATCGCGGAGCCAGGGATTCCGGGCCATCCATAGCAGGATCTTGCGCATGGGACAAAGGCTATTCGGTTCACGCGTGGCCTGCCAAATGCTCCGATGAGCCGCCGAACGGCGTGTCGCCAATCCGAAACTTGACGCGCCCCAGCGACGAGGACCACACTCCAGCGCGGGCCGGCGCTCGCCGTTCTCAGCCCCATCCGGACCCTCGAATCGAGGAAGCAGTTGGCTCCTGCCGGCCTGATTGTCCGAAACGCCCGCGTACATCCGACGCTGCGCCGCGGCACGGAGCTGCTGGATGTCCAGATCGATGGCGACCGGATCATCAGCATCCGCCCGGCCGGGGCGATCGCCGCCGACGGCCGCCGGGAATTCGACGCCGGGGGCGACCTTCTTTCTCCGCCCCTCGTTGATCCGCATGTCCACATGGACGCGGTCCTGACCGTCGGGGAGCCGCGCTACAACGAGTCCGGAAC
>JBDTOF010000258.1:0-2592 GCA_039933375.1 Chloroflexota bacterium | reverse complement strand
CGCTCCACCGCGCGAATCGGCTCTACTACGAGGAGGATGCCCCGGAGCTGACGGACGCCGAATACGACGCCCAGCTGCGTGAACTGGTCGCGCTGGAGACGGCCAATCCGGAGCTGGTCACCGCCGAGTCGCCGTCGCAACGCGTTGGGTCGAGGGTCGCGAGCCAGTTCTCGGAGGTCCGGCATTCGCGGCCAATGCTCTCGCTCGGCAACGCCTTCTCCCATGACGAGCTTCGGGCGTTCGACGCACGGGTCCGCAAGGTCCTCGGGTTCGCCGCGTCGCCCGAGCCTGCACCCGATCTCCGGTACGTCGCCGAGCTGAAGATCGACGGCCTTGCCGTCTCTCTGAGCTACGAGCGGGGACGGTTCGTTCGCGGCGCGACGCGTGGCGACGG
Source organism: Chloroflexota bacterium (assembly GCA_039933375.1). Lineage (GTDB taxonomy): Bacteria > Chloroflexota > Limnocylindria > Limnocylindrales > CSP1-4 > UBA5189. The sequence continues at coordinate 2,198 of JBDTOF010000258.1, read as the reverse complement.
CACGACCGGCGAGGACGTGACCACAAACCTCAGGACGATCTCAGTCATTCCGGATCGACTCACCGAGCCGGTTTCGGCGGATGTTCGGGGTGAGGTCTTCATGCCGAAGGCCGAATTCGCGCGCATCAACGAAGAGCGCGAGGGGGCAGGGTTGCCGCTCTACGCCAACCCACGCAACAGCGGCGCGGGCTCCTTGCGCCAGATCGATCCCAGCGTGACGGCAGGCCGGAAGTTGTCCGCCTGGTTCTACCAACTGCTCGAAGACGATGGCGGGGTGGCGGCCCCCACCCGCAGCGCCACTCAGGCCGAGGCGCTGCGCCGCCTGCAGGCCCTGGGTCTGCCGGTCAACCCCGATCGCGAGGCGGGCCTGGATATCGATGGTGTCATCGCGTTCACGGAGCGCTGGCGCGAGGCGCGACACGGACTTCCGTACGAGACCGATGGCGTCGTCGTCAAGGTCGATCGGTTCGACCAGCAGCTCCAGCTCGGGATGGTCTCGCGGGCTCCGCGCTGGGCGATCGCCTTCAAGTTCCCACCAGAGCAGGTCGAAACCGTCCTCGAAGACATCGTCCCGTACGTCGGCCGGACGGGGACGCTGACGCCCGTGGCCCACCTGCGCCCCGTGAAGGTCGCCGGCTCCACGGTGGCTCGGGCCACCCTCCACAACCTCGACGAGGTCCGTCGCAAGGACGTCCGCATCGGCGATTGGGTCGTCCTCCAGAAGGCGGGCGACGTGATCCCTGAGGTCGTCCGCCCGATTCCGGAGCGACGAGCCGGCACCGAGCGCGTGTTCGACATGCCGGCCGTTTGCCCGGTCTGTGGCACCGCCGTCACCAAGGACGATGGCGCCGTCCGCCACTACTGCCCGAATCTCGCCTGCCCGGCGCGTATTGCCCAGGAATTCGCGCATTTCGCCGGCCGAGGTGGAATGGACATCGAGGGCGCGGGCTGGCATGTGCTGGATCAGCTCCTCCAGCGCGGTCTTGTGAAGCACCGCGGCGACTTCTTTCGCCTGTCGATCGAGGAGCTTGAGGGCCTCGCGCGGTTCGCCCGAAAGAGCGCCGAGAACCTGCACGCCTCGATCCAGAAGGCGCGGCGGCGGCCTCTTGAGCGATTGATCGCGGCCCTCGGGATCCCGCAGGTCGGGTGGACGACCGCGATCGACCTGGCCCGCTGGTTGGCGACCGAGGTGCCGCCCGGCGAGGAATGGCTCAAGCGTGCGGCGACGCACCTGGAACGGATCGCCACTGGGGAGCCCTCGAGGTTCGAGGAGATCGACGGGATTGGACCTACGGTGTCGGCGGCGCTCGCCGCGTGGTTCGCCACGGGCGGACCCGGGCGAGGCGTCCTCCAGGACTTGGCCGACGCGGGCGTGGAGGTCCAGTTGCCCGAGCCTCGCGCAGCCGTGCTCGCGAGTTCCGGCGCGTTTGCCGGCAAGTCGGTCGTCGTGACCGGGACGATCGAGGGTTTCAGCCGGGAAGAAGCAGAAGCGGCCGTCCGGACTGCGGGCGGAAAGCCAGCAGGATCCGTCTCGAGAAAGACGGACTACATCGTGGCCGGCCCTGGGGCTGGCTCCAAGTTGGCCAAGGCTGAGGAACTCGGGATCACGATCCTCGACGCTGCCGCCTTCCGGACGATGCTCGAGGGCTGACCTCGATCAGGACAGCCGAAGGGCTCCCGCCCGGCGGTGGTAGCGCTCCATGAGCCCGGCGACCGCCTCGCGCGCCGCGCGCCACTCCGGCTGATCGCCCAGGATCACGGCGTCGGGGCCGAAACGCGCGAGCTGGGTCATGGCGGTCACGATGAGATCGTGCTCGAACTGCCGTCGCCGGCCGCCGTCGAGTGCGCCGGTCACGAGATAACGCCGGACGATGTCGAAGGGTGCGGTCCAGCGTCCGATGCGGATCCGCGACCCCTCGCGCAGGCCCTCGAGGTAGTCGTCGTTGCCGACCGGAAACCGGTCATGCTCGGCCATGTGGCGTGGCAGGTCCTGGCGCAGACCGGGCACCGCCGCGCTCTCGAACCGACCGTCGTCGCCGGCGGAGGCGTAGCAGACCGGGCACGCCGGGAGCTCGACGTGGAACGGGGGCGCCGCGCCGAATGGCCGTCCGCACCGACCACAGAACGTGCTGGACTCGGAGCGCGCCGGGGTACCACACGACAGGCACGCAATCTGGATGGCCACGGGGTACCTCGGA
>JBDTOF010000257.1:0-3967 GCA_039933375.1 Chloroflexota bacterium | reverse complement strand
TCGCCGAGGCGTCAGCGTGGCGCTCGAATGATCCGCCGCCTTCGGTCTCGAACAACCGCGCCTCGCGACGGATGTTGTAGCGGGCCTTTCGACCCAGGGGTCCGGCCCAGCCGTCGGGTTCCGTGGGAATGTCGAGGACGAATTCGATTGACTGGAGGACGCCGGTCAGCCCGGTCCGGGCCCAGCCGGTCGGGGCCAGCGCATCCGCGGTGCTTGACGCTTCGGGCAGACGGAGCAGGTGGAGGACGTCCCAATGGGTCTCGGCCTCGACGAGCCAGGCTCGGAACCCGAGGTCCACGAACGCGCGCGCGGTCGTTCGTGCGAGGACATCCACCCAGCCGCGAAGCGGGGTACGCGTTTCCCCCCAGAAGGCAACGTTCCGCACGCGCCGGCGGCCGTGGCGTTCATCCCAGAGGACGAGCGGAGCCACCCCGACCAGCTCGCCATCGCGGTGCCAGGTGATGACGATGAGACGCCGACCTGGCCCGTAGTGACGCGCCCATGGCAGAAGCCAGTCCGGTGTTTCGAACGGCGTGCGGGCCGCGACACCAGCCAACGCTCGCCACTCACCCGCGACTGCCTCGAACTCCGCAGCGGTCGTCAGGATCGCGCGGGTCAGCTGTCTGCCTTCGGCCGACGAGCCCGATGCCGCCATCAGCCGTGACGGTGCGTGGCGTCCGCCCGCTGCAGGTCGCGGGTCAACCCGTCGAGCCGGACGACCCGCTGAGTGCCCGCGGCCAGGTCGCGCAGGCCGACCTGCCCATCGGCGAGCTCGTCACCAAGAATGACCGCAAAGTGAGCACCGGCCTTGCCTGCAGCCTCGAGCTGTCGGCCGAGCTTCCGGTGACCCAAATCGGCCCGGGCGCTCACGCCAGCGGCGCGCAGCAGGGTGGCTACGCGAAGCCGACCGACGGTGTCGACCGGATCCGCCGATACCACGACGGCCTCGGGGTGGGTGGAATGTGCGGCCCCGCTGGGCCGAGGACCACCATCCTCCGCGCCCGCGGCCTGTTCGGCGAGGACCAGGCCCACGCGATCGAGCCCAAGGCCGAAGCCGATCCCCGGTGTCGGACGCCCGCCGAGCAGCTCGACCAGCCCGTCATAGCGTCCTCCGCCGCCAAGGGCCTGTTGCTGACCCTCGCGACCGGCGACGTAGAACTCAAAGGCGGTCCGGGTGTAGTAGTCGAGGCCTCGCACGAGACCCGGGGCCACTCGATACGCAACTCCCAGGGCATCGAGGTGGGTCCTCAGCGCGTCGAAATGCTCCTGGCAGCCGGCGCACAGGTGATCCGTGATCCGTGGGGCCCCGGCGTTCAGGCTGACCATCGCTGGATCTTTGGAATCGAGCAGCCTGAGCGGGTTTCGCTCCAGCCGATCCCGCTCGGTGGCCGGCAGCGCACCTCCCGCCCCCCGGTAGTACGCGACGATGGATTCGAGATAGGCCGGCCGGCAGGCCGGATCGCCGATCGAGTTGACCTGGACCTCGAGGCCGCGAACGCCCGCCTGCGTGTAGAACCGGTGGGCGAGCTCGATGATCTCGGCATCGATCGCCGGACCCGGATCGCCGATCGCCTCGACATCGAACTGCCAGAACTGGCGGTAGCGGCCGGCCTGGGGCCGGTCGTAGCGGAACATCGGTCCGGTCATCGTCAGTCGCACGGGCTGCGGCCACGTCTGCATGCCGTGCTGGATATAGGCCCGGACGATCCCGGCGGTCGGCTCCGGTCGCAGGGCCCACTGCTCGGCGTCCTCGGTTCGTGGCGCCAGCCGGAACAGTTCCTTCTCGACGACGTCCGTGACCTCGCCGATGCCTCGCTCGAAGACAGCGGCCTGCTCGAACAGCGGCGTCTCAATCGGCTGGTAGCCATAGCGCGCGGTCAGGTCCGCGGCAATACGCCCGAACTCGAGAAAGCGGGCAGCTTCCTCGGGAAGCAGATCGCGGGTTCCTCGTGGCGCACGGTATGTCGGCATCGGGGCACAGTCTAGCCGCCGCCCGAGGGCGTGAGCCGGAGCGCGGTGCGCAGGCCGGTCAGGCCAGGCTAGATGAGCCCGGGCAATCAGCCCAGGTCGCGCGAGACGCTGAGGACGTCCTTGAGTTGTTCCATCCGCCCAAAGACACGGGCCAGCTGGCTCACGGACGCAACCTGCAGCGTGGCGCTGACGATGGCGACGTGGTCGGGACCGACCGACACGCTGGCGGACAGGATGTTCACCTTGGCCTCGGCGACGACCTGGGTGATATCGCTGAGCAGCCCGGTCCGGTCGTAGGCCTCGATCCGGATCGCGATCGGATAGGTCTGGGCCGGGACAGCTTCCCAATCGACCTCGATGAGCCGGCTGACCTCGCGCTCGTTGCGCACCGTTGGGCAGGATCGCAGGTGAACGGTCACACCCTTGCCGCGGGTGATGAAGCCCTGGATCGGATCGCCAGGAATCGGATGGCAACATCGGGCGAACCGGACGAGCAGGTCGCCGACCCCCTTGACGCGGACTCCCCCAGCCTTGGCCGGCTGGATCGGCGGCGCGACGGATGGAAGCTGAAGCTGCGCGTCATCGACGACCCCGAGGCGCATCACGACCGACTGAGCGCTGACCGCGCCGTAGCCGATGGCCGCCAGGAAGTCATCCACCGTGTCGTGGTTCAGCAGCTTCGCCACCTCGGCGATCCGGTCCATACCCACCGTGGCCATGCTGGTGCGGGCGAGGCGGCGAAGCTCGCGCTCGAGCGACTCCCGACCGTGGACGATGTTCTCGTCACGTTCCTGGCGCTTGAACCATTGACGGATCTTCTCGCGGGCGTGGCTGGTCCGGACGCTGTTGAGCCAGTCGCGCGACGGACCGTGCTTCGCCTTGGTCGTCACGATCTCGACGATGTCCCCGTTCCGCAGCCGGTAATCGAGCGGAACGAGCCGATTGTTCACCTTTGACCCGATCGTCCGATGGCCGACGTCGGTGTGGATGCGGTAGGCGAAGTCGAGTGGCGTCGCACCGGCGGGGAGATCCTTGATCTCGCCCTTCGGCGTGAAGACGAAGACCTGATCCTGGAAGATATCGAGCTTGATCCCCTCCACGAATTCCGTCGCGTCGGCAACGTCACGCTGCCAGTCCATGAGCTGGCGCAGCCAGGCCAGCTTGGCGTCGTAGTCGCGGTCCGACTTGGATCCTTCCTTGTACCGCCAGTGGGCGGCAATCCCGACCTCGGAGACCTGGTGCATGGCGTGCGTCCGGATCTGGATTTCGAGCGGTTTCCCGTCGATCGCGATGACGGCGGTATGGAGGGACTGGTAGAGGTTGTTCTTGGGAACCGCGATGTAGTCGTCGAACTGGCCCGGGATCGGCCGCCACAGCGCGTGGACGATACCGAGGGCCGCATAGCAGTCGCGGACGTCCTCCACCAGGATCCGGATGGCATAGACGTCGTAGATCTCGCCGAACTCGGCGGCCTTGCGCTCCATCTTCCTGGCGATGCTGTACAGGTGCTTCGGACGACCTTGCAGATCGGCCGTGACGCCCGACTCGGCCAGCCTCGGCTCGAGCTCGGCAATCGCCCGCTCGATGTAGTTCTCACGACCCTTGCGACGCGTGTCGAGGAGCGCAGCCAACTCCCGGAAGCGCTCAGGTTCGAGGATCTTGAACGCCAGGTCCTCGAGTTCCCATTTCACCTGCCAGATCCCGAGGCGCTCAGCCAGCGGCGCATAGATCTCGAGCGTCTGGCGAGCGATCCGGGTCTGCTTCTCGATCGGCAAGGCGGCGAGGGTCCGCATGTTGTGGAGCCGGTCAGCGAGCTTGATCAGGACGACCCGGATGTCCTCGGCCATCGCCAGGAACATCTTCCGGATGTTCTCGGCCTGTTGCTGTTCGTGGCTCAGGGTGCTGAACCGGCCCAGCTTCGTCACGCCATCGACGAGATGTGCCACCTCCTGGCCGAACTGCTCCTCGATGTCGGCCAACTCGTAGTCCGTGTCCT